>DGRP01000175.1 GCA_002391065.1 Ruminococcus sp. UBA4385
TTGTGGATTTCGGAATGGAGCAGGGCGCTGATAAGTTTGAAAATGCCAGGATCCCCTGTGCCCCCGGCGAGATAGACTTTGTCCTTCTCACCCATGCGCATATAGACCATTCGGGACTGCTGCCGCTGCTTGCTGCGGGCGGCTTTAAGGGGCAGATACACGCAACCGACGCTACCTGCAATCTCTGTGAGATAATGCTCAGAGACTCGGCTCATATTCAGGAGTTTGAAGCAGAGTGGCGCAGCCGTAAGGGCAGACGTAAAGGCAGCGGCGAGACCGAACCTCTTTACACTATGGCAGATGCCGAGGCTGCAATAAGCCATCTGTGTCATCACAGGTATGACACTCAGGAGGAGCTGTGCGAGGGTATCAGCGTCCGCTTTGTTGACGCAGGTCACCTGCTCGGCTCAGCATCAATTGAGCTTACCCTTACAGAGGACGGTGTTACCAAAAAGATAGTTTTCTCGGGCGATATAGGGAACCTTAATCAGCCCCTTATCCGTGACCCTCAGTACCTTGACGAGGCAGACTACGCTGTTATGGAATCGACCTACGGCCTGAGATACCACGATAAGCCCAAGGGCGACTATGTCCATGACCTTGCAGCGCTTCTGCAAAAGACCTTCGACAGGGGCGGTACTGTTGTTATCCCCTCATTTGCAGTCGGAAGAACTCAGGAGCTTCTCTACTTTATCAGAAAGATAAAGGATCAGCACCTTATCAGCGGCCATGACGGCTTCAAGGTGTATATCGACTCCCCTCTTGCAATTGAAGCCACAAGCATTTTCAATAAGAACAAAAACTCCTGCTTTGACGAGGAGGCTTTGGAGTTTGTCAGGAACAATATAAACCCTCTTGTTTTTGAGGGTCTTGAAACTGCCGTTACAAGTGATGAGTCAAGAGCAATAAATTTTGACTCAAGCCCGAAGGTAATCATTTCAGCAAGCGGTATGTGCGAGGCAGGACGTATCAAGCACCACTTAAAACACAATCTCTGGAAGCCTGAGTGTACAGTGCTCTTTGTAGGCTATCAGGCAGTGAACACACTCGGACGAAGCATAGTTGACGGCGCTAAGACTGTAAAGCTCTTCGGTGAGGAAATAGCTGTCTGCGCTGAGATAAAGATTCTTGCAGGTATCAGCGGCCATGCCGATAAGGCAGGCCTTGACAAGTGGATAGAGCATTTCAGCCATGTGGGCAAGGTGTTTGTAAATCACGGCGATGAGGACAGCGCTGACGGCTACACCGAGCACCTGCGTCAGGACCTCGGCATAGATGCCTATGCCCCCTACAGCGGTGCTGAGCTTGACCTTGCTACAGGTGTTTTCACAAACGCAGAGCCTAAGCGGGTGCAGAAGAAAGAGCCTGTCTCCACCAACTATCAGAGGCTTCTTTCCGCTATGGACAAGCTTGAAGCTCTTGTTAAAGCAAGCAAGGGTCTTAACAACAAGGATATGGCAAAGCTTACGGATTCTATCAATAATCTCTATGCGAAATTCAAGTAAGTGCCGATTGACAGCAGTTTCATATTGTGATATACTAAAACTGTAATTAAAATCCTATGTAAGGACCGGTGATAATATGAAAGGATTAAAGTCAATAGCTGCTCTGCTCTGTGCGGCTGCCCTGATGGCAGGATGTGCCGATTCGTCAGATTCATCGTCTGCAAAGAGCAAGGATAAGGATTCGGGCAGCAAAACCAAGACTGAACAGATAATAGAGAGCTGTATTGTTACAGACCAGAACTTTGAAACCTACGTCTCAAATACTTATGTTGCGACCGGCAATAACTATATGATAGGCTCGGTCGATAACAAAGCGTACAGGGTTTATCTCCCTGTTGAGGAGTCAGGAGAGCTTGAATACTGCTTCTACTTCTCAAACACTGTGGACTCCACATACAACGGCGGCGAAAAAGCTCATGTCGGGCAAGAAGGCGGAGACTACTCTATAACAGCCGCCTATGTTTATGACGGCGGCACAGCCCCCGACGACCCGATAGGAGAGAAGATCCCTGTTACATTCTCAGGAAAGGAGTCAAAGGACGTTGCCTCGGGAGAAGCATTCTGGAGCGACCCCGTTACTATAAACATTCCGAAGGATCACTATCTTGTGTGGGAGTGGACTCTGACAGGCAAGGATATCCCATGCATCAAGATGTCTAATCTTACATCATCAAGCAGCAACGATTATCCCGAGGACCCCGAGGACGAGGCTGTATGGAAGTACACCGATGAGATTCCCTGCCCCGTATTCGTGGGCGCTAAAAGAGATGTAAAGGCAAGGGTCACCGCAATAGGCGACTCAATCACTCAGGGCTGCATGACCGACTATATGACCTATGAGTTCTGGGCAGCAAGAATAGCAAAGGCTCTCGGTCCTGACTATGCATTTTATAATGCAGGTCTAGGCTGGGCAAGGGCAAGCGACTGTGCATCTAACGGCAACTGGCTCGGAAGAGCCCTCAACTGCGATGTTGCTATGGCAGCCTTCGGAACAAACGATATAGGCGCAGGCGCTTACGGTTCAGAGACAGGCGACAATGCAGATGATATACTCGCAAATATAAAGGCTATACTTGAGCAGTTCAAGGCTGTCGATGCAAGAACTATCCTCTTCAACTCTCCTCCGCAGGACTATGAGGGAGCACTTGAGGAAACGAGAACCACCCTCAATGAGCTTGAAAAAACTATGGCTGAAAGCGTCGGAGCTGAGTACTTTGATTTCTCCGAGGTTCTCTGCGAGAACGGAAGCCCCTCCACAGCATACTACGGACAGCACCCGAATGCAGAAGGCGGAGCTGAGGTCTGCAAGGCATTTATGGCTAAGTTCTTTCCAGAGATAGAGTATGTTCTCGATGAGAACAAGGACTCCGAAAGCGAAAATGAAGCTACCGAGGGTACCGATGCAGGCACGGCTGATAACACTCAGCCCATAGATAACGGCACCGAGGCGACCACCGAGGACGAAATCTACGCCGAAGCTGAGGATTACACCTACGATGACGAAGCCTACGACGAGGTTTATGACGGAACCTACGATGAATAAACACAAAAAGACCGTGAGCCGAAACTCACGGTCTTAAATTATGCTTATTTTACTGCTTTTCCGAAAGCTCGGAAATGATCTGAATGAACGAATCAACGCTTGTAAAATCCTTATAAACTGATGCAAATCTCACATAAGCCACCTGATCGAGACTTTTCAACTTTTTAAGCACCATATCACCGATCTCACTGGTGTTTGTCTCAGTCTGCATCTTATTAGCGAATGCGTTCTCCACATCATCAACAAGGCCTGTTATCGCTTCAACACTGACAGGTCTTTTCTTGACAGCTATCTGAAGTCCCTTGATAAGCTTCTGCCTGTCAAACGGCTCAAACGAACCGTCACGCTTATAAACCATAAGCTGAGGCTTCTCAATAACCTCATAGGTAGTAAACCTTTTTCCGCACTTGGGGCACTCTCTTCTTCTTCTCTTCTTGCCCTCACTGGGTCTGGAATCAATTACTCTCGTATCCTCATTACTGCAAAACGGACATTTCATAATAGTACTCCTATGTCTGTAAATTTGATCTTCCACTACATTATAACACATAAAAATACAAATTTCAAGACCTTTTGCAAAATTTTGTACAAAAATATGTACTTATGTATCCTCTATGAGGGCGAAACTTCGGAGAGTTGCCAATCAGTATTCGTAAACGCTTCCGCCTATGAACTCCCTGCACAGCGCAGTATCGGGCAGTACAACCTCATCAAGAGGCTCAACCTCACGCAGTGCTTCGAGCATTGGCATAAATCGGTCAAAGCCCTTATATTCCTTTGCAGTCTCCTCAAGGCCCTCAAGAATATAATTTTTGTATACCGCAGGCTCATACGCAAAGTATGTATCTATCTGGAAGCGTGCCTCAGCCTTGTATGGCATAATGTAGAGATCCTCGCCCTTTTCAACGCTCCTGAACATATCGAGCGTTTCGGCAAAGGCTCTTCCTCTGTACTGCTTATCCCTGATAAGGCGGCGCATAAGTCTGTGGAACTTCGGGTGAAGCATAGTGCCGTCAGCAAGCTCGGTTCTCCTGCGTACACTGACGTACACCGTATTTGCACTTGAACCTGCGCCGTTTGTTATGAACGGGTTGAGCGCATGGATACCCTCAAAGGTGATTATCTCCTTGCCGGTAAGCCTTATAGCCTCGCCCTCTTCTCTTGACTGAGTTGAGAAGATGAACTTAGGCAGTCTGATCTCCTCGCCCTTGCCAAGTCTTATCATATCCTCCTTGAGCTGTTCCCAGTCAATGCGGTCGGGTGTTTCATAGTTTGGCTTTCCGTCCTCGCCTATCGGCACAGTGTACTTGTCGGAAGGCAGAAAATAATCATCAAGAGAAATCGTATGGGTAATTATGCCCTTGCTCTCAAGCATTTTATCAAGCTTCAGAGCAGTGGTGGTTTTTCCAGAGCCCGAAGGTCCTGCCAGCAGCAGGATAGGCTTTTGCTCGTGCTCAGCAGCGATGATGTCAGCAGCCTCACGAAGCTTTGAATCATAGCGCTCTGTACATTCGAGAACGAACTCGTCAGCGCCTGCTTTTATTTTTTCATTTATAAGCCTAATACTGATTTTTTTCATATCAACACCTCCTGTTCTTCAGGTCAGCCTATTTTCCAGATATTCTCGGCATAATCCCTGATAGTTCTGTCAGATGAGAACTTGCCCGCGCCTGCAATATTGAGCCAGCACTTCTTAGCAAAGGCAAGGCTGTCCTTGTAGTCACGGTTAGCACGAAGCTTAGTCTCTACATAATCGTTAAGGTCGCCCACAACGTAATAGTGGTCTGGAACGTGCCAGCTTGCGCCGTCAGTGAGAGCCTTGTAAAGCTCCTTGAAGCTTCCCTCCTGATCTGAGGGCACACCGCCGTCGCTGAACTGACCGTCAATAAGCTTTTCAAGCACCCTTGCTATCTTCTCATCAGCTGCAATAAGCTTTCTCGGGTCATATCCGGGCATTATCTCGGCAAGCTCTTCCACTCTTGCACCGAAGATGTAGTTGTTTTCCTCGCCTGCCTCCTCGGCTATCTCAACGTTTGCACCGTCATAAGTACCTAAGGTAACTGCGCCGTTGAGCATAAGCTTCATATTTCCCGTACCCGAGGCCTCAGTGCCTGCTGTGGATATCTGCTCCGAAATATCAGCCGCAGTAACAAGCTTCTCAGCGTAGGATACATTGTAGTTTGCAACGTAAACTACCTTGATAAGATCCTTTGTATCGGGGTCGGAGTTTACAAGCTTACCAACCTCGCCTATAAACTTGATTATAGCTTTAGCACGTCTGTATCCGGGGGCTGATTTTGCTCCGAAGATATAGGTTGTCGGTGTAAAGTCTTTTATAGAGCCGTCCTTGATGCCGAAATAGATATAGAGTATCGACAGCGCATTAAGGAACTGTCTCTTATATTCGTGCAGTCTCTTTATCTGAATATCAAAAACGGAATTCGGGTCTATATCAACGCCGTCATGCTCCTTGATAAAGGCTGCAAGCTGGCACTTCTTTGCTTCCTTTACGGCCATAAACTCTCTGAGTACAGCCTCATCATCGGCGTACTTTTCAAGCCCTCTCAGAAGCTCTGCGTTCTTCACCCAGTCGGCAGTACCGAGAAGCTTTGTAATAAGTGCCGAAAGCTCGGGGTTGCAAAGAGCCAGCCAGCGTCTCTGAGTTATGCCGTTTGTCTTGTTCTGGAAGCGCTCTGGATAGAGCTCATACCAGTCCTTGAGCGCATCGTTTTTGAGTATCTCGGTATGGATAGCCGCAACCCCGTTTACATAGCTTGACACATAGATAGCCATGAAAGCCATTCTGACAGTGCCGTCGGCAACAGGCTGCATAGAAGTTATAAACTTTCTGTCCTTGCCGAGTGCATACATATCCTTGATAAAGCGCTCATTTATCATAAGGATAACGCCGTAAACCTCGGGGAGAAGCTTCTCAACCATACGGCTCGGCCACTTTTCGAGAGCCTCGGCCATGATAGTGTGGTTGGTGTAATTAAATACCTTCTGAGCAGTTTCAAAAGCCTTCTCAAAGGTGAAGCCGTGCTCTGTCATAAGCTGTCTGATAAGCTCGGGAACAGAGATAACGGGGTGAGTATCATTAAGCTGTACGGTCACGAACTCAGCGAGCGTATCAAGTGTGCCGTGCTTTGCAATATGCTTTCTCAGAATGTCAGTGATAGATGCCGACGAGAAGAAATACTCCTGTCTGAGTCTTAGTATCTTTCCCTCATCTGTATTATCATTCGGGTAGAGAACTTTTGAGATGTTCTCGGCATCGTTCTTTGCCTTTACCGCGCCGTCATAGTTTCCGCTGTCAAAGGCAAGGAAGTCAAAGCCTGCATCGCTCTCAGCCTGCCAGAGACGCAGCGTTCCCACGTTCTTTGTGCCGAAGCCGATTATCGGCATATCGTAGGGCACAGCCTTAACAGTCATATCAGAGTATACAACGTTAACAGCTTCGGCTTCATTTCTTACCGACCAGGGGTCTCCGTGAGCTGTCCAGTCATCAGCCTCTTCTCTCTGGAAGCCGTCAACTATCTTCTGTTTGAAAAGCCCGTACCTGTATCTTATGCCGTAGCCGTCAAGGGGCAGATCAAGTGTTGCCGCAGAGTCTAAAAAGCAGGCAGCCAATCTTCCGAGACCGCCGTTTCCGAGGGCTGCGTCTTCAATCTCCTCAAGCTCAGCAAGGCTTCTTCCGTGAGCCTTCAATGCCTCATCGACCGTGTCTGTAAGTCCCAGACAGAGAATATTATTCTGCACCGCCCTGCCCATAAGGAACTCCATAGACAGGTAGCAGGCACGCCTTTTTCCGAGATGAGCCTCACGGCTCTTGTCCCAGTCCTCGGAGATGTAGTTCATCACAACATCAGAAACTGCATTGTGAAGCTCATATACAGACGCTGTCTCTGTAGTTTTTCTGTAGTTGTTTTTCAAAGCAGAGCTTAGCTGCTCTTCAAATATCATCTTATCCATAATTTTCTCCTGATTACTTTTTGTTTATTCTTCCGTAAGTCTTACCAAGCTTATACAGCCTTTCAGCGAGGACAGTATCAAGCTTATCCATGCTGTCCAGTCTCCATGTCCAGTTTCCGCCGAGGGTAGAGGGCGTGTTCATTCTTGCCTCATTTCCAAGACAGAGTATATCCTGAAGCTGTGCTATAGCCGTATCACTGATACTTGACCAGCAAAGCCTTACAAGCGCCCACGGAACATACTTCTCATTTGTAAGTCCCAGATAGTCCTTACAAAAAGCTGCTGTCTCCTCACTGCAGCCCTTTATCCAGCCTGCGGCGGTCTCGTTATCGTGAGTGCCCGTATAGCATACGCTGTTTGTATTCTTGAAGTTGTGCGGCAGATACGGATTTGAAGCATCGCCGTCAAAACCGAATTCAAGCACCTTCATTCCGGGGTAGCCGCTTGCTTCGAGGAGCTTTATTACCTTCTTTGTAAGGAAGCCTAAGTCCTCAGCGATTATTTTCACATCGGGAAGCTTTTTCTTCACTTCCTTGAAAAGCTTCATATCAGGGCCCTTTCTCCAGACGCCCTTCCTTGCGTTCTTAGCTCCGTAGGGTATGCAGTAGTAGCTCTCAAAGCCCCTGAAATGGTCTATCCTGATAATATCATATACCTTTGAAGCCGCCTTTATACGGCTTATCCACCATACAAACTTCTCTCTTGCCATAACATCCCAGCGGTAGAGAGGATTTCCCCACAGCTGACCGTCCTCGGAGAACACATCGGGAGGACAGCCTGCGACCTCGATCGGCTTTTTCTCCTTATCGAGTGCAAAGTACTGCGGAGTGAGCCACACCTCAACACTGTCATAGGAAACATAGATCGGTATATCTCCGATAATCTCTATACCCAGATCATTTGCGTACTTTTTAAGCTTTCTGAACTGCTGGAAGTACTTATACTGCACAAAGCACCAGAAGTCAATATCATTTGCGTATTCTTTCCTTGCGTTCTTGAGAGCCTTGGGCTTGCACTGTCTGAGGCCCTCTTCCCATTCGTACCAGGCCTTTCCGTCATGAGCCGTTTTCAGCGACATAAACAGGCCGTAATCATACACCCAGTCCTTGTTTTCGAGAATAAACTTTATAAAGCCCTTCTCGCTGTTCTTGCGAAAGCGCTTATGCGCCTTTCTGAGCACCTTGAAGCACTCATTGTATATCTTCTCATAGTCTACCTGAGTGGGGTCGCTGCCCCAGTCGATATTCTTGTATTCGTCAGCTTTAAGGTAGCCCTCTTTCTCCAGAGTCTCAAAATCAATGAAGTAGGGGTTGCCCGCAAAGATAGAAAAGCTCTGGTACGGCGAGTCACCGTAGCTTGTCGGTGAGATCGGCAATATCTGCCAGCAGGACTGCCCCGAGCTTTTAAGAAAATCGGCAAAGGCATACGCTTCTTTACCCATTTTTCCTATGCCGTACTCATTCGGCAGAGATGAAATGTGCATAAGTATTCCGCTTTTACGCATAACGATCATCCTTTCAGATAAGTTTTTCGCCTGTATTCTTTATTATATACGAGCATACTTAAATTTTTTCGTGCGAGGTACTTTTCATATATCAGCAGTACCACCAGCCCGAAAAGCGCTCCGACCAGCACTCCGCCTGTATCTATGAGCATATCCCTGAGCTCACAGGAGCGCCCGTCAGAAAACAGCTGATGAAGCTCATCAGTTGCAGAGTACAGTGAGCCCAGCACAACTGCGCAAGCAGTCCTGAGCCTTTTGTCCTGAAGCTTATACAGACACCAGAACACCAGCACTCCGAGCACAGCATACTCCGTAAAGTGAGCAGACTTCCTGATATAGAAGGTCAGTTTGTCATAAAGACTTTTCTGCTCTGTCTCGGTCATCTCTTTGTAATCCGACACAAACACATCAATGCAGACATCGGTTATTGCACTGCTCTGTGCCGACGAGGTCTCAGCATCATTTGCCGAGAACATAAATATCAGAAGACACCACAGCCCCGTTATCACGAACCTGAGAGCCTTACTTTTTAAGATTTTTTTCAATATAATTCAAAAGCTCCTTTTTATCGTTTGCGCATACCTCTTCTATCACTGCATCAAGAGCCAGCTCAAGAGCACTTCCTATATCCTTGCCCTTATAGCCCTCAGCCATAAGGTCACGCCCGTCAATATCAAGCTGTCTTACCGACATAACAGGGCGCTCGGCAACGATCTCGTCATATATCTTATGGAAGCTTTCAAGCTCATCAAGCTTTTGCTCTATCCTGTAATTCGACTGCGCCATTGTGTCGGCATAGCGCACATCAAGATAATCCTCGAAAAAGCCCATATCATGCTTTGAGATATATTTCTTGACTGTCTTTTTAGTGCAGGCTATGCGGTTATCATGGTTTCTTATAAGAGCTGTTATACGCTCCCTTGAAGCATTGTCAAGCTTTAATCGCCTAAGGATAACATCGGCGGTTTCAGCGCTCTTCACGGGGTGCCCCTTGAAGTGGTCAATGCCAATGTCATCGGTTGTTTTGCAGGCAGGCTTTTCAATGTCATGCAGAAGCATAGTCAGCCTCAGTGCAGGGTCCTTCCTGATATTGCCGACGCTCCTGCACAGGTGCTCATACACTGTATAGCAGTGATGAGGGTTATTCTGCCTGAAGCCTATACAGGGTGCAAGCTCGGGGATAAACACGCACATTACCTCGGAAAAGCCGAGGAGCACATCTACAGCCCTGTCGCCGCAGAGAAGCTTCTGAAGCTCCTGCATTATCCTCTCGGCAGAAATGCTTTCAAGAAGCCTCCTGTTTCTCATAACTGCCGCCGCAGTTTCGTCCTCTATCTCAAAATCAAGAACGGAAGAAAACCTCATAGCCCTCAGTATTCTCAGAGCGTCCTCATCAAAGCGCTTGTCGGGCTCGCCCACGCAGCGGATAATGCGGTTTCTCAGGTCTCCCTGACCGCCGAACATATCCACAAGCCCTGTCCTGTCAGAGTACGCCATAGCGTTCACTGTAAAGTCACGCCTTGAAAGGTCCTCTTTAAGCGTTTTTGAAAATGTCACCTGCTTCGGGTGGCGGTGGTCTTCATACTCACCGTCACTTCGGAATGTTGTTATCTCAACGGGCTTGTGCTCGACCATTGCCGTAACAGTGCCATGCTTTATGCCTGTCTCAATAACGTGCAGTCCCGAGAGCGCCTCTATCACCTGTTCGGGGCGGGCATTTGTGCAGACGTCATAGTCATTCGGCTCAGCACCTATAAGCTGATCTCTCACACAGCCGCCTACTATATAGGCTTCAAAGCCTGCAAGCTCTAAAAGCCCTATTACTTTATTTACATAAGATGGTACTTTTATTTTCATTCTATCACTTTTCTCAGTTTATTCTGAAAAGCCTTGCCGTAAACGGTCTGTCAAACCGAACACTCAGCTTCTTGGAAGCCGTGTTCAGCTCAAACGGACACTCATTGAAGTCCGGATAAATACAGCCTGCCTTTGTCACCTCACCAAGGAAGTCAAGCGGTATCTCGCAGGTGTCGCTGCCCTCTCTTCTCCATACGGCAATATATGCGCAGTCCTTACCTTTAAGACCAAGGCAGACCCAGTTGTCCGTAAAGTCCGAGAGCCCCAAAGGCCAGAACGGCACAGCCTCTCTTATATCCTTTCTTATTCTCTTGTAGACCTCAAGGCCCTGCTTTACAAGTGAGAGCCTTTCGTCATCAATATTCGCAAGGTGTCCGCTCTGGTGTATACGCAGGAGCATCGCATTTATCATGTTAAACACGGTCTCCTCACGGTCGCCCTGCGACATCGGGTAGCACCATATTGCCGACTGCTCGGGGCAGACAGCAAGGGGCGAGTTCGCCGCTATAGTGCAATATTTCTTATAATCGTCCTGATCCGAGGTAGACTGTATAGAGTACCTCGACAGCATAGCGTAGTCCATTCTCAGACCGCCGCTTGAGCAGTTCTCGATAACAAGCTCGGGGTATCTCTCAAACACGCTGTCAAGCCAGTCAAGGTAGGCTCTCTCATGTCCGAGAAGTCCATCACCATAGCTGTCAGCATTTTGCTCTGTACCGATACCGGGCTCGATATTGTAATCCATTTTTATATAGCCCACTCCGTAGTCACGGACAAGCCTGTCTATAACTCCGTCAGCATGAGCCCTTACCTCGGGGTTTCTGAAATCAAGCTGATAGCGGCTTCGGTCATAAACTCTCTTTCCGTGACGGGTAAAGAACCAGCTGTCATCAGCCTTTTCATCAACCAGCGGACACTTTATACCCATGACCTCTATTTCCAGCCATACTCCTGGTATCATACCCTTTTCCCTGATGTATTCCATAACGGGCTTCAAGCCGTCGGGGAAGCGCTTTTTACTTACCTCCCATTCACCGACCTCGTCCCACCAGAACCCGTCAGCGTACCAGCCTGCATCTATCACAAAGTACTCACAGCCTGCCTTTTTAGCGGCATCTATGAGAGGATACTCCTTTTCAGCCGTTGGGTCGCCCCAAAGACAGTTCATATAGTCATTGAAGATAACAGGCAGGCGCTTGTTATCGGTATTCTTTCTTCTTATCAGGCGGCGGTATTTTGTGAGCTCTCCCACTGCTGTCTGCAGGTCTCCCCTTACAGCACCGACTGCACACTTAGCGCTCTCAAAATGCTCGCCCGGCTTTAAGTCCTTAGACCAGTGCGACTCTATCTCCGAGGGTCCCGAAAGCTGTAGATAGAGGCTGCCCTCCTCGTCGCTTATCTCCCAGTGCCACGAGCCGTTATGCTCTATCTGCCAGATAAGGGTCGTACCGACCTCAGTGTTTCTGAGGCTTCCCATAGGGATAAACTCCTTAGCCGACCAGTTGCCCACATTCGTCACTCCGAACACCTTTGAGGAGTGCTGCCATTGATACGGCTGAGCCGCTGCAAGGCCTGCATCGGAAAGGCTGTACTCTCTCCACTGCAGCTCTCTCTGCCATGAATTGTGACACACACCTATCCTAAGCTTCTCGTCCTGCGAAAGCAGGCCCTCCTTCTCTATCCCCGTCAGCGAGAATGAGGACACATATTCAAGTGTCTGGGGCTTGTCGCCCTCATTGATGACCTCAGTCCACGATCTTACGACCGAGGTGCCCGTATAAAACTGAAAATGCGACACTGCACAAAGACCCGTCTCGTCATCAAAGCTTGTTATTTCAAGCTTTCTTCCGAGAGAGTTGTTCGTGTCGCTGAAATTTCTGAACTTCATTTTATATCCGGGGGCAGTCACAATGTACTTATTTCCGTGACGCTCACCCGGGCGGTCGTAGCCGCTTACCTGCAATTCAAGCAGGCGGAAAGCAAGCTTTCCGCTTCTCTCATGCAGTTTACTCTCGTCATACGGCAAAGCCCCGAAATGCAGAAGCTTCGGCTCGTTCTCGTCCGTGACCTCCAGCACAAAGTATATTCCGTTTTCATAGATCTCATACTTTTTCATTCTGAACACTCCTAAAACAACAGCAGGGATATCAGGTAACAGGTAATAGGGAATAGGGAATAGGTATGGTATCGCCTGCGGCGATGTATGCCCATTCGGGCTGCTTATACACTATCAGCTATCCATATTCTGCTTTGAATTATTAACTATTGCCGTTAATATTTTCAGCAATTCAACACAATCATTATTAATGCTTTCAAACTGTGTATCTGTGATATACTTTGTATCATACAGCAATTCAAGCCAATATTTAGTTTCTGCTGTTTCTTTTAATGCAATACTCTGTTTGCTTACAAAATCCGCTTTACTCTGTGCGAACCTGCTTTCAGCTATATTTGCTCCGATACTTGTTCCCGATCTCAATACCTGCTTGGAAATAACATATTCCTTTTTATCACACAAATACTTATATAGTGAAACTATTCTCACAGCAAAAGCTTTGCTTTTATAAGCTATATTATCATCATAGACCATATAAAATCCGTCGGCGAAGCCGACACCTCACCTATTCCCTATTACCTGTTCCCTATTACCTACTTTTTAGCTCCGTAAGCCTCAAAGGCCTCCTCAACCGTTCCGTCAACCTCGACCTTTCCGTTTTTAAGGAAGATCGCTCTGGTGCAGGTCTCCTCAATTGCAGCCCTTGAATGCGATACAAAAAGGACAGTAACTCCTGCCGCAATAACCTCATTTATCTTGTCACGGCACTTTTTCTGGAAGTCCGCATCACCGACGCTCAGCGCCTCATCGACTACCAGAATATCAGGGTGGATATTGATATTGATAGCAAAGCCCAGACGCATTTTCATACCGCTTGAATATGTCCTTACAGGCTGGTCAATATACTCTCCGAGGTCTGCAAACTCGATAATATCCTGCTCGATCTCAGCGATCTGAGAATCATTGAGCCCCAGCAGATAGCCCTTGAGATAAATATTCTCCGTTCCCGTCATATCGGGCGAGAAGCCTGCTGTAAGCTCCAGCAAAGCCGCTACCTTTCCGTTTACGATTATATCACCGCTGGTAGGAAAGCTTACTCCCGTTATCATTTTCAGAATGGTTGACTTTCCTGCACCGTTCTTTCCGATGATACCGACAGACTCTCCCTGATATATCTTAAAGCTCACGCCCTTTAAGGCAGGGTGCTTTTTAACGCCCTTGTTCTTCGTGAAGATAGCCTTAAAGCGTGCTTTTTCATTCTTGTAAAGGAAGTATTCTTTCTTTACGTCCTTGAATTCTATAATAGGTTCTCTTTCCATGTCATTCTCCTGAGCCCGACATTAAAGAACGTCGGGAAGTATCTTTCTGAACTTCTTATAAGTATGGCCGCCCAGCAGTATCAGGAACAGAAGCTCCGCAAAGAAAACCACTGTCTCTGTGGTGTAGTTGCTGTCAAAGGCGAGCGTATGCGTCAGGAAGCACTTTCGGTAGCCGTTTACAAAATAGTTTATCGGATTGAAGAACATAAGTCTCTTCACCCATAGCGGCTCTATATCGTAAGTGTTCCAGAGCGTTCCCGACAGCCAGAACAGACCTGTGATTATCGAATTTATCAGGTTCTCAAAGTCCTTGCTGAACGCACTCAGCGGAGCTGTAGTCCAAGATAGCGCAAGGAAGAACACATACATCATAAACGCATAGTAGATAAACTGCAGATTATAGATACTGGGGCCGTAGCCGCTGAGCCACAGCACCACATACATAATAACGCAGAGCAGCAGCTGCACATACAGTCCCGACAAAGATGTAAACGTCATAATGTTCGACACAGGGAACGACAGCTTTGTTACAAACTGCTTGTTCTGTCTTATCGAGCGTGAACCGCCTATGATACACTCCGAGATATAAAACCACGGCACATATCCTGTCAGCAGGAATATAAAGGTCGGATACTTTCCGTTTATGAAATGCACTCCGCCGTTTCGTCTGAGGCCCACATCAAATGCAAACCACAGTATAAACAGCGTAAACGTAGGCTTTATCAGCGCCCATATCGGCCCGAGTGCCGCACCCTTATATTTCTTTATAAGCTCATTTACGGACAGCATTCTTATCTGCTTGCCCTTGCCCTTGTGCTCCCTGATGATCTGTACCAGACCTGAAGCTTCTTTCTTTTCTTCCATATAACCTCTTATCCTTACTTTCCTTTAAGTCCCGAACCTTACCCTCTCAGGAGCTTCTTATAAATCAACCCCGTCAGCTTTGACGGCATCGCAAAAATGAACAGCTGAAGCGCACACGGCACAAGAAAATCCACAAGCGATGAGTAACCGCTTCTGTGTATTCTCCAGCGCACACGGAAAAACGCCTTTGTGTTTGCCCAGTTGCGGCGGCGCTTATAGTTGTCCTCAGTTACCCTGTAGCGCACCAGTGTCCGCCCGAGGTTTACACCGTATGCACCCTCTCTGAGCATTTTCACCACGAACTCATAGTCCTCACAGCGCTTTATTGTGCTGTATCCCCCAACTCTCTGTGCCAGAGACTTCTTATAAACAAGCGTCTGATTATTGAAGGGGTTTCTTCTCTTTGAATACTTGTGTATCTCAGAGTTTGTGAGTGGTGTTTTCTTTACAGCCAGAGCCTTGCCCGTGCCGCTGTCAAACTCCTCGATATAAGCACCCAGCATATCTATCTCGGGGTGCTTTGCCATAGCGGAGATCGAACGCATACACCTGTCAGGCAAAGCCACATCGTCCGAATCCATCTTCACAATGTACTCATGACGGCATTTTTCAATACCATAGTTTGCGCAAGCGCCCGTACCTGCGTGCTTTATCCTGTAAACGTGCAGACAGCTATGCAGGCTTTCAAGCTCAGCGATGACCTCATCAAGCTCGGGAGTGAGCTCGCCGTCGCACACGAGAACGAAGTCATCGGTCGGCAAAGTCTGAGCGAGCATACTGTTCACGCTCTCCCGAAAGAACTCGGCATTTTCCTTTTCATACACCGACATAAGCACGCTGTAAGCAGGCAGTTTTTCCACAGTATCTCACTCCTTCCCACGAAATAGGTATTCCATGTTATTATACCATTTTTATCCGTATTTGTCAATTTAATCGGGCATACCTATCTATCAAATTTAAGCACATCTTCTCAGCCCTTTTTATTTATAATGATAAAAACTGCCGCACATATATGCGGCAGTACAGTCTGTCGATAAACTCAAAATAGTGCAGATTTTGCCTCGTCAGGTCTGTACATTCGTACAGACAGACTCGGCTGGAGTGAGGGGAGATGGGGCTTCGCCCCATTTGCCCCACTGGGGCTATCGCCCCAGACCCCTTTTAAAAGAACTTCTGCAACAAGCAGAACTGCCGCACATTTATGCGGCAGTAAAAAAGTTTAAGTGATTCAAAGCCCCCGCTATTTTGCTCTGCGGTGCTCGCCGCACGGCTAATAC
>DGRP01000100.1 GCA_002391065.1 Ruminococcus sp. UBA4385
GTTATAACCGGTGACATAACCCAGATCGATCTGCCAGATTCAAGGCGATCCGGTCTTATTGAGGCGATAAAGGTCCTTAAGGGCGTTGATGATATAGCTATTAACAGGTTTACCGAAAAGGATGTAGTCAGACATAAGCTTGTGCAGGATATTATCAAGGCATATGAAAAATTTTATGAAAAGGGGAGTTCAAATCACAATGGGAAAGGTTAAAGTATTGATAACTAACGATCAGAATGATATCAAGATCCCGACAGGGATACGTCTGCTTGTGAGAAAATGCTGTCACGCCGTTCTGGAAAGCGAAGGCCATAACGAAAGCTATGAGATAAGCGTTTCATTTGTTAATGACGAAGCCATTCATGCACTGAATTTGCAGCACAGAGGTATCGACCGCGCTACAGATGTCCTGTCGTTCCCGCTGGGGGAAAACGGAGTTTATGATATTAATCATGAGAGCGGTGCATTCCTGTTGGGAGATATTGTGATCTCTATCGAAACTGCTTATCGGCAGGCAGAGGTCTATGGTCACTCTTTGGAGCGTGAGGTGGGCTTCCTTACGGTCCATTCCATGCTTCATCTTTTGGGCTACGACCATGAAGAGGGCAAGCTGCAGGAAAGAATCATGCGTGAGAAGGAAGAAGCTATTCTTGCAAGCCTCGGTATCTCACGAGACGAGACTTTTGTTGTTGAAGAGCATGAATATAAGAAAAACTGAATTTTTTCGTTTCCTTAAAGGTTTCAGATTTGCATTCAAGGGATTAATACATTGTATAAAAAACGAGCGCAATATGAGATTTCATCTTTGCGCCGCTTTTTATGTTCTGATATTTATGAGGTTTTACGATTTTACCAGAGCTGAAAGTATTCTGATATATGCTGTTATCGCTCTTGTGATAGCCCTTGAAGCGCTGAATACAGCTGTAGAAGCAATAGTTGATCTTGTTTCGCCGGAGCATACAAAGCTGGCCGGCATTGCCAAGGACTGTGCTGCGGGTGCGGTATTGGCTGCAGCTGTCGGAGCTGTTTTTATAGGCGCTGTTTTGTTTTGGAATGTTGAGGTCTTTGAAAGGATAGGAAGGTATTTTGCGGAGAATACAGGTATGCTGATCCTGCTGATAGTTTCATTGATCTTGTGGACAGCTTTTATATTTCTTCCGCACGGAAAGGAAAATGATAATGACTAAGAACGTATTTGTAACTATAATCGGCAGACCAAATGTTGGGAAATCATCTATGCTGAATGCACTGATCGGTGAGAGGATCGCTGCAGTCAGTGCTAAGCCGCAGACCACAAGAACAAAGATTACCGGTGTGCTGACTAAGGATGATACTCAATTTGTGTTTATTGATACGCCCGGTATGCACAGAGCCAAAAACAGATTATCAGAGCATATGGTGAAGACCATAAACGATTCGGTAGCAGAGCTTGAAACAGCGCTGCTTGTTATCGACTGCACAAAAGGTATCTCCGAGCCGGAAAAAATCCTCGCCGCAGAATTCTCAAAGCGTTCCCATGTCATCCTTGTAGTGAATAAGATAGATCTGCTTGAAGACAAAACCGAACTTATAGCCAAGCTGGCTGATTATTCAAAGCTCTACGATTTTGCCGAGATCATCCCGGTAAGCGTTCTTGAAAAGGACGGCTTGGAGCTTGTTATGCAGGCGATCAGCAGATTTGCAGCCGAGGGTCCTCACTATTTCCCGGACGATATGCTCACAGACCAGCCCGAGAAGGTCATAATGGCTGAAATGATAAGGGAAAAGGCGCTTAATAATCTGAATGATGAGATACCTCACGGCATTGCTGTTACCATTGAAAGCCTTAATGAACGCACCGACAGCAGCGGAGAGGATATACTTGATATTTCTGCAACTATTTACTGTGAGAGAGAGTCTCACAAGGGTATCGTAATCGGCAAAGGCGGTTCCATGCTTAGAAAGATCGGTGCTGATGCAAGAGCCGAGCTTGAAGCTTTCTTTGCGATCAAGGTCAATCTCCAGTGCTGGGTAAAGGTGAAGGAGGGCTGGAGAAACAGGGAAGCCTTAATTAAAAATTTCGGCCTTGACTGATAATTTTTCCAATGATAAAACTGCTCTTGTGACAAATACTAATCATATCAGACGTTTGTTTAAACGGATGATAACTATATTTTGAACGGAGGCAGCTGCTATGCTTTGGGAAAGGTTTCTGAAGACGGGTAAGATAGCTGATTATCTTGAATACAAGCATTTTTCGGAGGATGCACAGGATGTTTACGTTGGATTGCTTAGTGATAAAGGAGATGCCTGTGGGAGAGAACAGCAAAAAGATATACGTTCTCACTAAGGAAAAGGGTACTGTCTCGATATTTGTCAGAGGCGGGATGAAAAGCTCAAGGCATTCATCTCCGACACAGCTGTATTCCTATTCGGTCATGTGTGCTGAAGAGAAAAGAAATGCCAAAGGTGAAAGCTATTACTACCTTAACAGTGCAGAGTCAATATCCATGTTCTATGAATTAAGACTGGATGTTCATAAGGCGGCGCTTGCTGCATATTTTGCCGACCTGTTATTCTACAGCAAAATTGAAGGCACTACGGACAACAACGATATCATGCGGCTTGCCCTCAATACCTTTTATTTTCTCAACGAGGGAAAAAAAGACCGTGAGCTGCTCAAATCCATATTTGAATTTAGGCTTCTCTGTGAGATAGGCTTCCGGCCTAACCTTATCGGCTGCTGTGAATGCTATAAATACGAGGATGATGAAATGTATTTCTTCTGTGATGCAGGCTGTCTGAAATGCTGCGACTGTATCGAAGAGGAGGACGGTCAGCCTGATGCAGTTCTGGATCGCAATCTGCTGTATATTGTACGTCATATAGCTCTGACAGATTTTGAAAGGCTGTTCGGGATAAGGCTTTCACCAAAGTATCAGCAGAAGCTTACTGCCTTTACAGAGATGTATGTCAATTACCATTTTCAATACAGGTTCAAAACCTTGGAGTTTTACAGAAGTTTATAAGAAGGTGAAAACTTGAATATATATAGTGAAAAACTTGAATTACATAAAATACTTGAGCTGCTGGCTGAAAAATGCTCCAACGAGACTGCCAGACAGTTTGCTTTGAATATCCGTCCTGCCGATGATCTTGAATATGTAAAGCAGGAGATCGGTAAGACAAGCTGTGCGCTTGAAATGTCAATAAAACTGGGCAATCCCGTGTTTTACAGCTTCAAGGATATTACTGCATCGGTAAAGCGTGCTACATCGGGTGCGGCATTGTCTTTGGGCGAGCTGATCGAGATCAAGAGGATGCTCCAGCAGATCGGTATGCTTTGCAGCTGGTATAATGATGTGCTGGATAAGGACAATCCTCTTGACTTTTATTTTGAACAGCTTTTTCCGAATAAGTATCTTGCAGACAGACTCGAGGCGGCGATAATCGACCGCGAAACACTTGCAGACGATGCCAGCCCGACGCTTAATTCTATCCGTAAAAAAATACGAAATTCAGAATTGCGTATAAGAGAAACTCTTGACAAGATGATCAAGTCCTCGGCCACACAGAAATATCTTCAAGACTCGATAGTAACTATAAGAGACGGGCGTTTTGTTCTGCCGGTAAAAACCGAACATAAGGGTCAGATAAGCGGCCTTGTTCATGATACCTCTTCAACCGGCTCTACACTGTTTGTTGAGCCGATGTCAGTGGTTGAGGCCAATAATGATATAAGAATATTAAAGGGCGAAGAGCAGGATGAGATCCACCGTATCATTATGGAGCTTTCAGATGAAACTGCACAGTTTGCTGAACCGCTGATGAGCGGCTTTAAAGCATCTGTACAGCTAAGCGTTTATTTTGCAAAGGCAGAGCTTGCCTCTGTAATGCACGCCTGTGAGCCGGAGCTTAACGATGACAATGAAATAATACTGCACAAGGCAAGGCATCCGCTTATTGACAGGAACAAGGTCGTGCCTATAGATCTAAGACTTGGCGGTGAATATGATACCCTTATCATCACTGGTCCCAATACAGGCGGTAAAACTGTTGTTCTTAAGACAGTCGGACTGCTTACTCTGATGACCATGTGCGGTATGCTAATTCCTGTTTCCGACGGCAGCAAGATATGTGTATATAAGAATATTCTTGTCGATATCGGAGATCAGCAGTCGATCGAACAGAACCTTTCGACGTTTTCTGCGCATATCAATAATGTCATCGGCATACTTGATGCAGCAGATCACAGAAGCCTTGTTCTTCTTGATGAACTCGGCTCCGGGACTGACCCGATAGAGGGCGCTGCTTTGGCGGTTTCCATAATTGACCGTCTGCGGGAACAGGGTGCTTCCATTGTTACGACCACTCACTATCAAGAGCTGAAGATGTATGCTCTTGATACGGAGGGTGTAGAGAACGCCTCCTGCGAATTTGATGTTGATACCATGCAGCCGACCTACAGACTTATCATAGGCGCCCCCGGAAAATCAAATGCCTTTTCTATCTCTCAAAAGCTGGGTGTTCCGTCAGAGGTCATTTCTCACGCTCAAACGCTTGTATCTGATGATAATCTTCGGTTTGAGCGTATTATCGACAGTCTTGAACGTATGCGCACCGAGCTTGAAAAACAGAAGAGCGAAGCTGCCCGCAGCAGGCAAGAGGCTGAAAGCATAAGATCCGAGCTCGAAAAGGAACGCAGCAGGTTCTATGAAGAAAAGGAAGAACAGCTTGAAGCTGCAAGGCGTAAAGCTGCTGACATTGTCAACAATGTTCAGCGTCAGTCGCAAGCGCTTATTGAGGAGCTGGAGCAGTTAAGAAAAGAAAAGGATGCTGCAGATTTTTCAGATAAAGCCCTGCAGGCCCGCAGAAATCAGCGTTCCACCATGAACAGGCTATATCTTGAGGCAAATCCGGTTTCTGACAGCAGCAACGAGAATTATGTTCTTCCGCGTCCGCTGATAAAAGGCGACAGTGTTATTATTGCTGATACCAAGCGTAAGGGAGTTGTTATCAATCCACCGGACAGCAAGGGGATCTGTCTTATCCAAAGCGGTATGATGAAAACAAAGATAGACGTTTCTAAGCTCCGCCTTGATGACAGCGCTCAAAAGCCCAAGCAGCAAAAAAGAGCATCCGGCGTTTCTACCAAGGGCGTTGAGAGCAGGATGACGCGCAAGGTCCGGTCGGAGCTTGATATCCGCGGATATACGGCTGATGAAGGCGTTTATGAAGTCGATAACTTCCTTGATGCTGCCGTGCTTTCCGGGATAACTATAGTTACTATTATCCACGGCAAGGGTACCGGAGTGCTGAAAAAGGCGATCAGAGATCATTTGAAGCATCATCCTCACGTTAAGTCCTCACGTCGAGGTCTTTACGGCGAGGGTGAGGACGGCGTTACTGTTGTGGAGCTTAAATAAATACAGGAGGTTCAGATCATGAACAGTGAAGAGCTGTTTAAGCTTGCTGTTTCGGCAGCTGGAAATTCCTATAGCTGTTATTCCGGCTTCAGAGTGGGTGCGGCACTTCTTACCGCTGACGACCGGCTGTATCTTGGCTGCAATATCGAAAACGCCTCTTTTTCCCTCACCAACTGTGCAGAAAGAACAGCGCTCTTCAAAGCGATATCGGAGGGATGCAGGAGCTTTAAAGCAATCGCTGTTGCAGGAAGCAGCGATGATGATTATTCCAGTCCCTGTATCCCGTGCGGGGCTTGCTTGCAGGTCCTCAATGAATTTTGCAACAGTGATATGCAGATCATTCTTGCTGACGGGATATATAGACTTAGTGAATTTTTGCCCTTTTCATTCAAGCTTTGATCCATTAACAGGAGGTAATACATGAATAAAGATAAGATCAGCCGTATGTCTGAAATAAATGAACTTCTTGCAAAGGCTTCCGATGCATATTATAATACATCAGATACTATCATGTCAGATGCGGAGTATGATAGGCTTTACAGAGAGCTGGAGGCCTTGGAAAAGGAAACAGGAATCGTCCTCGGCGGCAGTATGACTCAAAGAGTCGGATATGAAGTAAGCTCTTATCTGCCTAAGGTCAAGCATCCTCGAAGAATGCTCTCACTTGATAAAACAAAGGACAGAGAACAGCTTAGAGATTGGCTCGGCGTTCAGAAGGGCTTTCTTTCATGGAAGCTGGACGGACTGACTGTATGCCTCTACTATGATAACGGCAGGCTTACACAGGCGGTCTCGCGCGGCAACGGCGAGGTTGGCGAGGATCTTACCGTCAATGCAAAGCAGATAAAGGGCATTCCCCATACTATTCCTTTCATGGGTCATCTTGCATTAAGGGGCGAAGCGCTGATAAGCTATTCGGATTTTGATCGTGTGAATGATAATCTCCCCGAGGGCTCTGAATCATATAAAAATCCCAGAAACCTTGCCTCCGGTACACTAAGAAGCCTTGATTCAAGGATAGTTGCAGAACGAAGCGTCAATTTCTTTGCGTTCTCTGTTACCGAGGCCGAGGGAACGGATATCAACTCCGTCGCCGAAATGCTGGAATGGGTGGGAAGCCTCGGCTTTCAGACCGTTTATGGCAGGTCTGTTGTAAGTGAAACGCTTTATGAGGCTATTGATTGGTTTGAGCATGAGATAGTCAATAACGATTTTCCCTCTGACGGACTTGTGCTGACCTATGATGATATTGCCTACGGCCGCAGTCTTGGAGAGACTGTTCATCACCCGAGGAACGGCATGGCATTCAAATGGCAGGATGAGACTGCGGATACTGTATTAAGAGAGATAGAATGGTCTCCCAGCAGAACAGGGCTTATCAATCCTGTGGCGATATTTGACACAGTCGAGCTTGAGGGCACCTCGGTCTCCCGAGCTTCACTGCATAATATCAGCATTATGAAGAAGCTTAATCTTGCTGTTGGTGATACCGTTTCGGTCTATAAAGCCAATATGATAATTCCTGTTGTCGGCGAGAACAAGACTGTCCATAACACAGATGTCGTAACACCCGCTGTTGCCTGCAAATGTCCGGCCTGTGGCTCCGATACCGAAATAAGGACCTCTGACGAGGGCGTTGAAACCCTGTTTTGCCCAAATCATGAATGCCCGGCGAAGCACCTTGGCAGGTTCGAGCATTTTGTATCAAGGGATGCAATGAACATTGCAGGATTTGCTGCATCTACGATAAGAGTGTTTGTGGAAAACGGATTTATCAGAGAGTTTAGGGATTTCTATCACCTTGACGATCACAAGGATAAGATAATCAGTCTTGAGGGCTTCGGTGAAAGATCCTATACCCAGCTTTATGAAGCTGCCGAGGCCTCAAGAAAAACCGAACTTAGCCGTGTGCTGTATTCGCTCGGTATTCCAAATATCGGCAAAGCAGCCTCAAAGCTGATCTGCTCTGAATACCCGGATACCGAAAGGCTTGAAAAGCTCACAGTTGATGAATTGGTGCTAATCGACGGTATCGGAGAAATACTTGCCAACGACTATGCTGCTTTTTTTGCAAATCAGCACAACCTCAAGGAGTATCACTCACTGCTTGCAGAGCTTGATATCAGCCTGCCTAAGCCGGTGGATAACGGCTCCGGCATAGCGGGGAAGACTTTTGTTATAACGGGAGCTGTCCACATTTGGAAAAACCGTAACGAGCTGAAGGATTTTATTGAAGCAAACGGCGGAAAAACAGCCTCGGCTGTTTCCGGAAAGACTGACTTTCTTATAAATAATGATGCATCGTCCGGCTCGGGCAAGAACAAAAAAGCCAAGGAACTCGGTATTCCGATAATTACCGAGGAGGAGTTTAGGGATATGGTGTAAACAATAAAGCTGATACCGTTTTGCTTCGGTATCAGCTTTCATTATTTCAGCACAAGCTGCTGAAGAATTGCAAACCATTCTCTTACCCAGTAAGTGGGGATGAACCGGAATTCCGTTGAAGCGGAACGGGAGCCTATATTTCTGGCACCGTGTTTTTCGGCTATAAGCTGCGCTCTGTACTGATGATATCCGTCAGTTACGAGAACGATACTTGGCGGCAGACCCATTTCGTCTAATATTTTCATAGAGTATTCAAGGTTTTGATCGGTGCTTTCGGAGCTGTCCTCCATTATAATACGGTCTTCCGAGATGCCGTATTCAACCAGATAATTCTTCATGCAAAGGGCTTCGGATATATCCTCGTCATCACCCTTTCCGCCGGAAACGATCACGGGAAGCTCTTCATGCTCCTTTAGGTAATCGCCAGCTGCATCAAGACGCCTTTTAAGCATCTTTGAGGGCTTTTGTCCTCTGACTTGACAGCCCAACACTATCACCGCTGACGGCTCGTCATTCTCGGTACTCAAAGCTCCTATCATCTTAATTGTGCAGAACACAGCAAATATTAACCCGGCTGCCAGTATCAGAAGTATTGCAATACTGACGGCCTTGCCGGCAATGCTTTTCCACATTTGCTTAACAAGACCCGGCTTTAGCGTCACTGTGATCATCAATATACAGAATAACGAACCGGTAAGGTTTCCTATGTTGACAAACGGGAGCGATATAAGAAACATCACAAGCAGCAATATCTCACCGGTAAGCAGTATCCATTTAATTGTCATTTATAAGCCTCCATTTTTTCAGATACCTTTATATTATACCCCGATTTACCTGTAAAGTCAAGCACACCGCCGATTTCAGCTGTAGGAAAGCGGCGGTGTGATTATAAGCTTATTGACAGCTCTTAGCTGCAGATATCATCCGGGGGCAGTATCAGCGGCTGGAGCTGCCTGCCTTCAAGTGCTTTTTCAGCTGTTTCATTCAGCTTTGACAGATCTGCCACGGCTGAATTCGGCTTGGCTGCGTAATTGTCCTGTCGGTATGGCACAAAATAGAAATTCTTGTAATTAAGCAGCTGTCCGATATTCTTTCCGCTTGCAGCAAGAGCATCGTTGGTTGAGATAGCGATGACCACCGGCCTTGCATTTCTGATATGGGATTTTACAGCCATAGTTACCGGCGTATCGGTTATACCATATACAAGCTTGGCGATCGTATTTGATGTGCATGGAACGACAGCTATCAGATCAAACATCTTTTTCGGCCCGATCGGTTCAGCGTCCTCTATCGTACAGATAACATCATGTCCAGTGATCTCTCTGATCCGGCCGGTATGCTCCGAGGCGGAACCGAATCTGCTTGAAATTCCCGCAGCATTAAAGCTCATTATAGGATAAACCTCGGCTCCTGCATCCACAAGTTCTTCCGCAGCTTTGAATGCCTTTTCAAATGTGCAAAAGGAACCTGTCATAGCAAAGCCGAGCTTTATTCCTTTTAAAGACATTCTATCCTCTCCTTTCGGATATGATGTTTTCGACCGTTTCGGCTATATATCTGCCGGCGGTCGCCGGAGCAGCCTTTCCGGGGAGAGCGAGTGCATGGATGCATCTGATCTTTGCCTTTTTGGCAGCATCAATATCAACTCCTCCGGGTCGTGAAGCAAGATCTATAACAAGAGCAGACCTGTCTGTTGACTTCAGCACTTCAGCGTCGATAATGCAAGCCGGAACAGTGTTGATAACAATGTCATATTCGCCTATATACTCTTTAAGCTTATGAATATCAGCTGATCTGTACCCGCAGCATTCTGCCTCGGCAGCTGCATCAGTCCGCCTTACTGCACAGGTCACATCTGCACCGCAGGCAGAAAACAGCTTTGCTGCTGCTTTTGAAACGTTTCCGAACCCGGTGATAAGCACTTTGCTTCCGAATACGGTTTCGTTCCTCTCCTGCATAGCAATACAAAGCGCCCCCTCTGCGGTGGGTATGCAGTTTTTTATCACAAGCTCACGTCTTTTGAAATAGTCTGTCAGATCATATCCCTTGTCACTAAAGGCTGATATAG
>DGRP01000122.1 GCA_002391065.1 Ruminococcus sp. UBA4385
TGACTTGCGTCAGCAAGCCTGCGTCGAATTTAGGCAATCTGACGAAAATCTGGACGGCGCATCTGATGCACATGGGTCGTGCGGTGTTGCCTATAGGTTTTATATTTGAATATTTTTTCATATTATTATATTATCACATTAAAAAGAAATTGTCAAGAAATTTGAGCAAAATATCAATATATCAGCCTAATTTAAGATAATTACTTTACTTTTATTATTAAATGTGATATACTGATTAAAAGAGGCGATTGTTATGACCGTAAAACACACCTTTATATTGTTTCTCACACTGATAATATCAGCTGCTTTGTTTTCTCACGTATTTGCTTCAGCTGAAGAAAGCCCTGAGGTCACAGTCGATGTCCCGCCTAAGATAACCTTTGTCGGCGATTCTATTGCCGCAGGCTATGGACTAAAAGGCTTTACTAAGAAAAATCCTTACAACTGCGACTCATATGCTAATATCTTAGCTGAAAAATATAAGAATGAGCTTGAAGGTATATGTCCGTTTACTATGGTAAATGGTGCAGTATCGGGAGATAAATCTACCGATTTGCTTGAACACCTGAAAAGCGGAGTGCTTGACAATGCTCTGAGCGGTGCAAATGTCGTTGTTATCTCAATTGGCGGAAATGATATTTTAAAGCAGTTTCGTACATTTATGAGTAAAAAACTCAAGCTGAATACAAAATCAAATCTGACTGAGGTTGTAGATCAGGTGTCAGACTTGAAGAGTGTCCTTGATGACCTTTCGGAGCTTTCTGATAATATTGATACTGCTTTGAATAAATATGAAACCGTCATAAACGAAATTGTTAATGAGATAAACAGCAAATCTGATGCAGTTATCATTTTCCAGACGCTTTATGATCCATTTGCAAATGTTCCTGCTGCTTTTCTGTTTCAGGGCCTTTCTAAGGATAAAATAGAAAAGCTTAATACAATTATCAAAAATAATGCAGTTGATGAAAACGGAACTGAAAAATATCTTGTTTGTGACATTTATGAGCCTTTCTTTGAAAAGGGACTCAGTCTTACAAATATGAGTTCTCTTGATATCCATCCTAATGCAGATGGTCATGCATTGATAGCAGAAGAGCTTGATAAGGTTATTCGCAGCAGGAAATATACTTTCTATGATATTTCTGAAGAGTCATCGAAAACAAAGGAAGAGCCGGCAGCTGCACCTGTAAAAAGCGAGTCTGAAAGCTCAGTGTCAGACGTTGAAAGCAGTTCTTCTGAAATATCGGTTGAGAATAAAGATGAAATCAGACTGGTCATATCTGCCTTAGCAATAGTTCTTGCTGTGTCAGCGGCAATAGTTTTGATAGTAACTAAGGAGAAAAAGAAATGAAGATTTTTTTGATAGACTTTGAAAACGTAAAGTCTAAAGGTCTTACAGGAATTGATCAGCTTGAAGCTGATGATACTGTTATTATTATGTACAGTGAAAATTCAGACACGATCAGCTTTGAAATGCATCAGAAGGTTATGACCTGCAAAGCAGATGTGGAATACTTCAAGGTACACGTCGGAGGTAAAAACGCTCTTGATTTCCAGCTTTCAAGTCTGCTGGGATATATTGTGGCAAGAGGCGAGCATTCCCACATTTTTATTATAAGCAATGACAGAGGTTTTGATTTCCTTCATGATTTCTGGCATGGAGATTTTGTTGAGGGTATCAGATCTGTTGTTTACAGAAACAGAACCATCTCTCAGGCGCTAAGCTATGCTCAGGGTGCAGGTCAGGCGAAAATTGATGAAACCGAAGATGCAATTGATACCATTCAGGAAGAAATAATTGAAGAGGACATTTTTGAGCCTACAGCATCTATAATTGAGCAGGAAGCTGAAAGTGCCGAAGAAGCGGTTGTTACTGCCGAAAACGAATTAGCTGAGGCTGTTGCAGAAGAGAATATTCCTGTCGAGCAGGTCAAGGAGGATGCAGCAGAGAAACCAAAAGCAAAGCTCAAAAGGCCGAGAGGCTATATGCCTAATCTTACAAATATTCTCCATGAGGTCTGCACTCCCGAGCAGATACAGCAGATAAGTGAGCTTTTGTCAGAATCGGAAACCAAAGAAGAACTGCACAATTCTCTTGCAAAAATATATAAGCAGCAGGCAACTGATTTCTATAAGCTTATCAGACCGAGATACCTTAGACTCAAGCAGCTTTATCTTAAGGAAAACCCTGAAACAGCTCATACTGAGACGGCAGAAATTGAAGAGAATATTCATGAAGAAGAGCCGAAAGCTGAACAGGACAGGCTTACTTCCCTTATTCTTGAATATGTAGATAAGGATCATGCATCTGAGGCTGAGAGAATAAAGAAATGTGTTATGGCCTCCAACACAAAACAGCAGTTCTATATCAGAATGGTAAAAGAATTCGGAAAAGATGAGGGCTGCAAAATTTATAAGGGAATAAAGAATAAATGTGACGAGCTTTTAAGCGCTAAGGAAAGTGCAGAATGAAGCTTTTGATTGCATCTGATATTCACGGCTCTGCATACTGGTGCAGAAAGCTCCTTGAAGCATTCATGCAAAGCGGAGCAGAACGAATGCTTCTGCTAGGTGATATTTTATATCACGGTCCAAGAAATGAGCTTCCTGATGAATATGATCCAAAAGCAGTTATTGCTATGCTTAATCCGCTAAAGGACAAGCTTCTTTGCGTGAGAGGCAACTGCGATACAGATGTTGACCAGATGGTACTGGATTTTCCGATTATGGCAGAATATGCTTATATCGTTATTGATGAACTTCGAATTTTTGCTGCTCATGGTCATAAATTCAACTGTGACAATTTACCTGCGCTCAGTAAAGGTGATATTCTTCTTCACGGACATACGCATATACCTGCTAATGAAGAACACGGTGATTACACCTATATCAATCCCGGTTCTGTTTCCATACCCAAAGAAGGCTCTGCGCACAGCTATATTATCCTTGAAAACGGTATTTTCACATTTTGTACCCTTTAAAAGCAAAACGGTGTCTGTTCTGTTCAGACACCGTTTAATATTATAGTGATTTTGTTAATTCTTCACTGATTGCATCAAGCCAATCGCCCTCAAACAGTTCGATAAGACCCTCATCACACCATTTAGCAAGCTGTGGATCTATAGGCAGCTTAGCAACATTAGGTATGCCAAAAGACTCGGCAGTTTTTTCAATATGGCTTTCACCAAATATGCTGTGCTTTTTACCGCAGTCGGGACATTCAAAGTATGACATATTCTCAACTATACCCATAACAGGAATATTCATAAGCTCAGCCATATTAACAGCCTTCTCAACTATCATTGAAACAAGCTCCTGAGGTGAAGTTACAACAATTATTCCGTCAACAGGTATAGACTGAAAAACAGTAAGAGGTACATCTCCGGTTCCCGGAGGCATATCAATAAACATTACATCAAGCTCGTTCCAGAGAACGTCAGTCCAGAACTGCTTTACAGCACCTGCAATCACAGGACCTCTCCATACAACAGGATCGGTCTCGTTCTCAAGCAGAAGATTAAGTGACATTACCTTTATACCCTTTGCTGTTGTAACAGGAACTATACCTTCATCATTGCCTTCCGCCCTGGTATGAATATTAAATGATGTTGGAATTGAAGGACCTGTAATGTCAGCGTCAAGTATAGCAGTCCTCAGACCTTTTCTGTTTGCAAGTACAGCAAGCATACTTGTAACGATGGACTTGCCAACTCCGCCCTTTCCGCTCATTACAGCATAAACCTTTTTAACACTGCTGCCGTCATGCATTCTTGCAGCAAGACTTTCCTGCTGTCTCTCAGAGCAATCAACGCCGCAGCTCGAACAATCATGAGTACATTGTTCGCTCATATTATTCACTCCTTTAAATAATCTTTATTTATTATATCACTAATCAGTCTGTAAGTCAACAATAAATAATGTTAAAACAATTATGACTATTCTGTAAAAAGCCTTGACAAATTTAAACGCTTTAATTATAATAATTTTAGTATGATTTTTTCAAGAGGTGAGATCAATGAACGAAGAAGAGATCAGAAACGAAGCGGTTAGCTCACTATCCCAGATAATGCCTTGGTTCAGGAGAATTGCTTATAATTCATTCAATAACAAGGATTTTGATCTGACAAGAATTCAACTGCTTATGGTAATGGCTTTGTACTATCATGGAACTGTATCAATGGGTACTCTTGCCAAGCTTGTAGGAACATCTAATGAACAGGTCACCAGAGCCGCTATTAAACTTGAAGAAAAGGGATTTATAATTCGTGAGCAGGATTCTATAAACAGAAGAGTAGTTAATATTTTTCTAAGTGAAAAGGCTAAGGAAATTGTACGTAATACAGAATATAAATATCTTCAGGAAATAAAAAAACAATTTGATGATATACCAATTGAGCAGATGCGGGAATTAAAAAAATCCGCTGATTATGTTCTGAAAATACTAAATAAAATCAATGATAAATAAAGCAATGACCTCACATAATTAATTTGTGAGGTCATTGTTTTTATTTTTCCATTTTCCAGAATTCAACAGAATATGGTTTAAGCTCACTTCCGCCGCCAAAATCATGGATAGTACCTGTAAGCATTTCTTCTGCCTGTCCGCAGCCTGCATCAAAATGTGCAGTAAATGGCTGATCATCTGCATTTATTGCACAAAGGACACGCTCCCCTTCAAATTCACGCTCAATTATACACTGTCTGTTTGTAAGAACTGGTATTTTGATAGAACCATAGCAAAGAGCTTTACTGCTTTTATGAGCTTCAGCCATTTTTGAAATAAGCTCGGTGAGTTCATTCCACTCAGGCTGTTCAAAGCTTACTCTCAAAGCAGGGTCTCCGTCCTTTTTATCTGCTTTTGTACCCCATTCAGAGCCGTAATAGACACAGGGAATACCGGGCATTGCAAAAAGCAGTCCATAGATAAGAGGCAGATGCTTTTCATTTGTAAGCTGGCTTGCAATTCTTGATACATCATGATTATCAACAAAGCACAGCAAATTCATACCTCTGTAGCGACACCACTGCTCAGGGCCAAACTGATTTTTCAAAGAATGACAGATCTCAAAAAGATTCATACTGTTGAAGCTTGAATACAGACCCTTATAGCACTCATAATTTGTACATGAATGGAGCATTTCGGGATTTACCCACTGACTGTAATCTCCGTGAAGGAGTTCACCTATAAGAACAAAGTCCTGTTTAAGCCAGTCGCAGTGCTGTCTGAGTCTCTTCAGGAAATTTTTATCCAGACAATATGCAACATCAAGTCTGAGACCGTCAATGTCAAATTCCCTGACCCAGCCTGTTACACAATCAAGAATATGATCTACAACCTGAGGATTATAAAGATTAAGCTTTACAAGGTCATAATGACCTTCCCAGCCCTCATACCACAGACCGTCATTGTAATTACTGTTTCCTCCGAAGTTAATGTTAAACCAATCCTTATAGGGAGAGTTCTCACGGTTTTTAAGAACATCCTGAAATGCCCAGAAGCCTCTTCCGACATGATTGAATACACCGTCAAGAACTACTTTGATTCCTGCGCTGTGAAGCTCGGCGCAAACCTTCTTAAAATCCTCATTTGTACCCAGTCTGCAATCAATTTTCTTATAATCTCTGGTGTTGTAGCCGTGCGTGTCAGATTCAAAAACCGGTGAAAAATAAATTGCATTCGCACCAAGCTTATTGATATGAGGTATCCAGTCAATGACTTTGAGAATTCTGCTTTTCTGAACACCGTCATTTTCAAACGGCGCTCCGCAAAAGCCAAGAGGATAAATCTGATAAAATACACTTTCGTATGCCCACATAATAAAATAACTCCCTTTCAAAATATATAATGTACAAAATTTTGTACTCTTAAAAGATATTCGATACTAATACTTTGTTATTATAACATATTTTCATGATATATACAATGCACAAATTAAATTAAGATAATCAAAGATTATGTGCAATATTCACAAAACTATAATTAACTTAACATTACAGATAAACAAAACAAACAAAGCATTTGTATGTATATATAAAACCTCAGATTGACAAAGAGATAAGGGTATGATATTATTATAAAAAGGAGAGAAACTTTATGACAGATAAAAAAATACTTGTTATATTCACAGGCGGAACTATAGGCAGTGCAATCAACGGAGAAAGTATAAATGTTGAAAGTGACTGTAAATTCAGACTGGTTGCAGATTATAATTTGTTTTACGGCGAGAGGAACTTTGAATGTATTCAGCTTTATAATATTCTCAGTGAAAACGTTGGATTTACGCACTGGGAAAAGCTTGTGGAGTATCTTCTGAAAGTCAATACTTCTGAATACAGCGGTATTATAATTACTCACGGCAGTGATACTCTGAGTTATACTTCTGCGCTGCTTGGAATGTATTTCAGGCATATTGAAATTCCCGTATTTATAATAGCATCAAACAAGCCTCTGGGCGAGAAGGGTGCAAATGGACTGTATAACTTTTCATGTGCAGTTGAGCTTATTGAAAAAGGCAGAATACACGGTGTTTACACACTTTATGAAAAAGTAATGCTGCCGACAAGAATTATTCCTGCCGATACTATCTGTGACAGATTTTCTGTATACGGCGATAACGGTTATGATGACTATACTGTTTATAAAGGGGTCAGCAAGTCAATGCTGGAAAGGAAGCATAAACAATTGTTTTTTGAACCGATATGCTTCACTCGTGAAATTATGGTAATTCATGGCTACCCTGCAATTGATTTTGAGGTATTCACTCCAAACGATAAAACTGCCGCAGTTCTGTATTGTCCATATCACAGTGGAACTGCCTGCGTTGATAGTATTATTGGCAGTAACTATACACTGATTGGATTTATAGAAAGATGCATTAAAAACGGTATAATGGTTTATATCTGCGGTGTAAAACCTGATGAGATCAGGTACGAAACCCTTGATAAGATTATAAAAGCAGGAAGCATACCCTTGTTTTCAATATGTGAGCCTGCTGCGTATATGAAGCTTCTTATTGCCTATAATCAGAACAGATATAAGGTCAGTGAATTAATGGAGAAAAATTTGTATTTTGAGATTGTTGGTAAAAATATAAAATAAAAAAAGACAGCTTATGCTGTCTCAGCTTGTTGCAAAAGCTCTTTTAAAAGGGGGCTGAGGCGACAGCCCCAGTGGGGCAAAGGGGCGAAGCC
>DGRP01000046.1:0-4559 GCA_002391065.1 Ruminococcus sp. UBA4385
TGGCTGGGATAGATGGATTCGAACCATCGGTGACGGAGTCAAAGTCCGTTGCCTTAACCTCTTGGCTATATCCCATCATAGTCCCTTCCGAAACAGCTTTTATATTATAGCATACAGTTCCTTGTTTTGCAAGGGCTTTTGACGTTTGTTTACGATTAGGACACACTTATTTAACACAGCCTTGACTACGCTTTGCCCGACATCAGCGCTGCTGATAGCAGAGGTATCGGCTTTTGTCATAATCAACAATAATGAACTCTGATAATACGTTAAACTGTCGAAATTCTTTCTATTATCTTGACTATCGTCTGAAATTATGTTATTATAAATGTGAAATTTATGTGAAAGGTAGTGTACTTATGTTTAAGAAGTTTCTAAGCGAGTTTAAGGAGTTTGCTCTTAAGGGCAACGTTATGGACCTGGCAATAGGTGTTATCATCGGCGGTGCGTTCTCAGGAATCGTTACATCGCTTCTTGACAACATTATTTCGCCCATCATCGGCTGCTTCAGCACAGGCGGCTTCAAGGGTCTGAACGTTACTATCTGGAAGGCTACACTTAACTACGGTGCATTTCTTAATGACATTATCAACTTTGTCATTATGGCATTCGTTATCTTCCTGCTTATGAAGGCTATCAACAAGCTTATGGCTATCGGCAAGAAGAAGGAAGAGGAAAAGCCTGCAGAGCCTTCTGCTGAGGAAAAGCTCCTTATCGAGATCAGAGATCTTCTCAAGGCTCAGAACGGCGCAGCTGTTTCCGAGGAAAAGACCGAATAATAAAATATGCTGTAAAAAATGCCCCCGAATGTTCGGGGGCATTTTATTTTACAGTATTCTTCTGATAGTGTTTATCGGGCTGCAATAGTAGATGTTGTTAAGCGGCTGTATCCTTATTCCGTAATAGGTGCTCATTGCGTGAACGATCTGACCGTTTCCGATATACATTGCTACATGACCGTAGTTGCGGCAGATGATCAGGTCTCCTGCCTGTATATCGTTCATCGAGACTGCTCTTCCCTTCTGAGCCTGGATATATACGCTGTGAGTAATGTCAATTCCTACCTGTGCGTATGCCTGCATGGTAAGACCGCTGCAGTCGGTAGCTCTGTAGCTTGCACCGCCCCAGACGTATCTTCCGCCGTCCATGCTTGCAGCGTAGTCAACCACTGTCTTGACCTTGTACTTTCTGACAGAGGTTCTTCCCATTGTTGAACAGACTTTAAGATAATAGCCCTTGTACTTACCGTCAGTGATAAGAGCACAGCCTGCGTTGTTGGTCTTAATGCTCTGTCCTGCGGAAAGCTTTCCCCATGTGGAGCAAAGAACGCAAGGTGCTATCTGATATGAGGAAACAACTTCCGAACGGTACATACCCTTTGAGCCAAGCTTATAAAGGATAGCGCCCTTGTAGATATTATAATAGGTAACGCTGTCAGTCTTTCCTGTGATAACAGGTGATGATGCCAGCTTGTCTCCGAGAACTGCAACTACCTTGATTCTGTGTGCTTGTGAGGGCTTGAAGTAGGTCCGGGCATTGTCAATAAGGTTAATCTGATTGGAGTTTCTCAGCGTTGAAAGCTTATAGGTCTTAGAATAGCTTCCGTCGATGTATACTCTGAACATTGTGTTTCCCGAGAAGGAGGACAAATTGTCGATCTGCAGCTCCAGCTTGTTGCCGAAAGCATAGGAAACCGAAAGCTTTGGATTCACGAGCGTTGCAGAGGCTGCCTCAGCCGTGATAGAGGTATCATACAGACTGTCACACACTGCAAAAGGGCTGACAGCCATCATAGCTGCACATACGAACGAAATTACTTTTCTTTTGATATTGATAACGAATCATCCTTTCCATGAAATTGAAGCACACTTGTTTCATATTTCATGTATACTAGCTTATCAGTTCAATTATTACAAACTGTAATAAATTTGTTTCCAATGTGTAAATTTAACCCTGAAAAGCCCGTAAAATCGTGCTTTCAGAGCTTATTACAGATTTGATAATATCCATATTTTCCCAGATAAGTCAAGGCGGTTTATTATAATTTCATTGTGTATTTACGTTTAGTTCATATTCAAAGTGCAGATTCAATAAAATCATTCTGTGCCTGAAACGTTTTTTTGTCAAATTGTTTATTTTTCCATTTTATTACATTTTTAAGGCAGAAAAGTTCATAATTTTCAGATTAAAACATAAGCCGAAAACTTGAAAAATCTTTGTGCACTATGCTTAAAAATCGCAAATCAAAATGGTTAAAGCGACAAAAATCCCATTTCAGCGCCAAATTTGCCGAAATGGGATTGACATATCAAACCGTTTGATGTATACTGATTATAGTTTCAGAAAACGTTTAAGTTACTCAAGCTTTTATTTGTTTTTCAAAATATAACCTCTGAATCGGGCAGTAAGGTCTATCCTTGCTGCCTGCTTCCCTTTTATAAAAAAAGCAGTCCGTATGGGCTGCTTTCAGTCTGTCGATAAACTCAAAAATAGTGCAGAATCAGCCCTCGGCGTGTTCCTCGGCTTCGCTCGTCACCGCCTCGGGCGGTGTGGGAGAGGGGGCTTCGCCCCTTTGCCCCACTGGGGCTGTCGCCCCTGACCCCATTTAAAAGAACTTTTGCAACAAGCAGAAAGCAGTCCGTATGGGCTGCTTTTTTATTCGATGAGTCCTTTTATGCCGTCTTTTTCAAAGCGCTCCTTGTAGTAACTGAGCTCACTGCTTATCATACCGTCTATTACCCTCATACCGAGAACTTCAACGGGGGCTTTGTCATCTGTCAGGACAAGATTGCCTGCCTCATAATGCTTCAAAGAAGCAGCTACGCTGTCAAGGCAGGAGTACAGGTCAGGGTCGGAAAGAGAGCTTATGTTTTTGCTCAGCCTCTCCGGCATTTTCGGGTCATTTGAAGCGAACAGCTCCCTGTTGGTCGAGCCTGTAACGTCGCAGGTATAGACCTCGGAAAAAACAGAGGAGATAGTATCCGCAAGATATGCATTGATACCGTCTTCGGCATCGGAACGCATATTCATATTCACAACCATTACTCCGCCCGGCTTCAGGCTGTCACGCACAAGCGTAAAAAACTCCTTTGAGGACATCTGAAACGGTATCGTAATATCCTGATAAGCGTCAACCATTATAACATCATATTTTTGCGCATGGGCGATACCGCTTTCGTATGCGCCCTTCAGAGAATTGAGGAACGCTCTGCCGTCATAGGTGACAACATTCATATCCTCGCTCATATCGAAATACTCATGTGCAAGGTCTGTGATTTTATCGTCGATCTCAACGCCGTCTATCACCATATCCGGAAAGTAATTCTGACACTGTTTTGCGTATGTGCCTGTTCCCATTCCCAGAACCAGAAGTGAGGATTTATCTCCGCCCTCGGACATCATCGGTGCGGCAAGTGCTGTATCATAGTAAAGACCCGAAAGTCCGCCGTTTTTCATATATACAGACTGCACTCCGAACAGAACGTTTGTGGAGAGCACAGTACGGTCGCTGTCATCTTTTACCTGAAGATAGTTATAAACGCTTTCACCCTCAAAGGTAAGCTTCTTCTCCCAGAAGGCAAAGCCGATAGTAGTACTTGTCACACAAAAAGCTATGAAAAGCACTGTGCAGACTATTACTCTGACCGTACATCTCTTGCAGGAGACAAAGTACACTATCCCGAGAAGCAAAAGCACTCCCGAGAAGATAAGAAATGTTACCGCTGTACCTACCGCAGGTATTGTTATAAAGGTCGGGGCGAAGGTGCCTATTATGCTTCCTATTGTGTTGAAGGCGCCAAGCGTTCCGACTGTTTTGCCGTTATCCTCAAGGCTGTCAGTGGTGTATTTAACGAGTGATGGTGTTACCGTTCCGAGCAGGAACAGCGGATACACAAAGATTATCATGCAGGCGAGAAATGCCGCCCAGATAAGAAAGTTCGTGCTGACTGTAACTATCAGCAATGCCGATACTCCGAGGATAACGAGCTTTCCTATAAAGGGTATAGCTGCGATCCACACTGCCGAAATAAGTATCCGCTTATAAAGCTTATCGGGGTCGGGGTCTTTGTCTGCACTTTTTCCGCCGAAGTAGTTTCCAAGCGCCATTGCTATCATAATTGTGCCTATGATGATAGTCCACACTATCTGCGAGGAGCTGAAATACGGCGCTAAAAGCCTGCTTGCTCCGAGCTCAACCGCCATAACAGACATTCCCGAAAAAAATTCGGTAAGATAAAGATACCACTTTTTGTGCAGTATCGCTGCTTTTGGTTTTGTAGTTGTTTCCATAATGTGCCTTTCATTTCATATTATAGGTGTTTGCTTTGATATTATACCATATAAGCGTAAGCGTTATGGTATAATTGCCCGATATGCAGGGAGCAGAACTTTGTTCTGCGTATCTGCAAGGGCATTTAGATAAATTATAATGAATGTTTTGCATTCATTATACCATAAGCTTACACAAAAGTAAAGCACCCGAATGGACTCGGGTGCTTTCAGCTTGTTGCAAAAGTTCTTTTAAAAGGGGTCAGGGGCGACAGCCCCAGTGGGGCAAA
>DGRP01000046.1:4656-4939 GCA_002391065.1 Ruminococcus sp. UBA4385
AGCCCCAGTGGGGCAAAGGGGCGAAGCCACTCTCTCCTCTTCCCCAGCCGAGTCTGTCTTGCACTAGACTTATTAGTCTGCACTATTCTGCTCAGCGGCTGCAATTGAAAAGATACAACTGAGTATCGGCGTAAGGCGGTGCAGGGTTTTCCCTGCCGAATGTACAGACCTGACGAGGCTAAGCTCCGCACTACCTATCTCTGCGTTCAAGGCAGGAAAAGTCCAAACAAAAGAACGTCGCGATGATGGTGCAGGGTTTTCCCTGCCACGCCGAGGGCTGATT
>DGRP01000045.1 GCA_002391065.1 Ruminococcus sp. UBA4385
TCACGCTCCTGAGGCTCTTCTGCTCTTGAATACTTAACACCGATAGAAATACAGTAAACAGCACCGATAGCTGCTACAAGCGGGATAAGTACTGTCAGAACAGTATTAATAAGTCCGATGATAGGTGATGTTACCTTTTTAAGATTAGGATTCTTTGCCTTAGTTGTAGTTGAAACCTTCTCCTCTGCTGCTGCCGCAGATACCATAAGGTTTGCCGCACCTGTCATCAATGTTGCTCCAAGAGCCAGAACACTTGTTGATGTACGTCTGATAAGTTTTTTCTTCATTGTGAGTAACCTCCTGATGTTATAAATACACGGCTCATCTCCGACCCATGGTTGGAGCGTCCGGTTTCTTACGATGTTCCAGAGTCTTAGGCTTCAGGCTCTTCTCCTGAGTCTTGACTGCCGTCTTTCCTGCCGTCTTGGCCGCACGGCGGTCTCTTTCTCTCTCAAGAGCCTGAACTGTCCGCACCATATTACTGACGGTCTTTTCAGGCGCTTTCGGAGTCATCTTTGCCATACTCCCGAGCACAGTTTCCATTCTTTCAATTGTCATATTAAACGATCCCCTTTCGCAGAATTGCTAAGCGAGAAGCTTTTTCAGCTCGTTCCTTCCGCGCATAAGCTGCGATTTGACCGTATTCACGGGTCTTTGCAGCATTTGCGCAATCTCACTTACGGTAAGCTCGTTGAAATAGTACAGCTCTATGATCTCTCTGTAGTCATCGCTAAGCTGCTTGATAGCATTCCTGACATCCATGATCTCCTCGACAGACACCCCCGAAGAGCCCGACATATCCTCAGAACCGAACATATCGTCATTAAGCTCTTCTCCGTAGCCTCTTTTCATAAGAAAATCCTTGGAGCAGTTTACGGTAACCCTCAGAAGCCATGCCTTTCTGTGTTCCTCGCTGTCAAACGAGCGCTCTCTTCTAAAATAACGATAGAACACATCAGAATAAACGTCGTCTGCGTCAGCCTTATTGCGGACATAACGCATTGCAACGCCATAGATCATATCACTGTAAGTTTTTACAACCTCATCAGCTTTCATAAGTAATACCCCGCCTTCTGCAATGTGGGTGCAAAAAGAATAATATTTTCTATCTGCATGATCTTTTTTCAAACCTGCCATTTTCAGACAATTAGCCTAGTATATAAGTATAACACATTTATAATATAATTTCAAGCCCTTATTGTGAATATTTTTACCCAGATAGTCAAAAATCTACAGCTTTTTCAAGGCTAACATTGTTAAATCATCAAACTGATCTGCTTCTCCCGCAAACTCATCTACAGCCTCCCTGACATTTCTGAGCAGCTTTTCAGGCTCGGCATCAGGTTCTTTATTAAGAGCTTCAAGCAACCTGTCATTTCCGAACATCTCCTCATCGGGCGCTGTAGCCTCAACAACGCCATCGGTATAGACGAAAAGAGTACTGCCCTTTTCCAAAGAAAGCTCATACTGCTTATACTTCGTCATATCGAAGCCGCCGAGGAACATCGACCTCGGATCCTTATAAAGTTCAAACTTTCCGTTCGGCTTTCTTATTGCAGGATATTCATGTCCCGCATTGACTGCCGTGATCTTTCCTGTTGATATTTCAAGTATTCCATACCACGAGGTCACGAACATCTGCTCATCGTTGTTACGGCAAAGCTCCTGATTTACAGTATTGAATACATCTTCGGGTGCATCGCCCCTGACAGCAGTTTTTGAAATCTGGCTTTTAGCACGCATCATAAACAGTGCCGCAGGCATTCCCTTGCCCGAAACGTCTGAAATTACCATTCCAAGATGATCATCATCAATATAGAAGAAATCGTAGAAATCTCCGCCTACATCTTTAGCGGGATCCATTGCAGCATAGAGCTTCAGGTCATCTCTGTTCGGGAAGTCCTTCGGAAGAATATCCATCTGTATCCGCTTAGCAAGCTCCATTTCGGCGGCAATACGCTCCCGTTCTCCGACAAGGCTCATGTTTTCCTTCATGTAGCTGTCAATCTCTAACGCCAGAGAGGACACGTCCTTAGCAAGCTTACCGATCTCATTCTCCGATTTTATTTTCTCTATGTTCTCAACAGCCTTTTCGCTGTCCTTTGTATTTTTATACTCATTTACCGCACTTTGCAGCTGAGAAAGCGGCTTTACGGCAACACGGTTCAGAAGCAATATCACAAGCCCGCAGGAGAGTATTATCCCGACCGTTAATGCAACGATCATTATCTTGATCTGATCTATCAGTTCATTGCGGAAATCGTCCCAGTCATAGTCAATAACGACCACCGCCTGTACCCTTCCGTCAAAAATGATAGGGCTGTAGGCTGTGTAGTGGTTCTCAAAATCGAGCTGTCCGACAGTTCCCGTAACGATCTCGAACTCGGTACCTGTTGATCTTCCCTCAACGATCTTTTTGAGAGCAGGATGATCGTCAAGCTCAAAATGGAGCCTGTCACCAAGCTTATAACCTGCCTTTACGGGAGTTATTTCATCATCATATACGAGGGAATCTACATCAATGCTATCGTCATAAGTGTTTGCCTGACCGTATATAAAGCCAAGCTTGTCGCCATCAACTGCCATTACATAAAGCTCACCGTAACCGATCTCAATAAAATCACAGTCCAGTGATGTTGCAAGTGTATTCTGCATACCTTTTGCAATCTGGAGTTTCTGGTTATCATTAGCCTTTTCGTTAACAAGGTCATACACTTCTTCCTGAGTAGGTTCAGAATCACTTTCACGCTCCATAAATATGGAGTCCCATCCACTGGTGTCATCATCAGTAGATCTATCCATTATCTCAGATGCATGGTCCAATGAATAATCAAAAAACCAGTTCATGAAAAGGAAATTGGAGATCGAATCTTTTACTTTACTGATATCCCTTTTTATCATGTCGTCCTTGGCTGTAAGATATGTACGTGAGGAGCCCCTGTATACCAATATGGAACTGAGCACACCCCCGAGTACATAGAACACTACCAGCAGTAAAGAAACCTGTATCATAAGTCTGCGTTTTTGTCTGTGTTTTTTCATACATAACCCCTGTTTATATTAATAACGTATAATCATAATAATTATATCACAAAAAAATTTTTTTGTAAAGGTTAATGTTGCTGTACAGCACTTGTATTTTCAGAAAAAATATGGTATTATTATCATAATCAGGAAAATCACAGTACTTTGCAACCATAGCACTGCCGGTCGTGGTATATATTACAGAAAGCAAAATACTGTTATGCAATAGATCCGGAGGAATTCACTATGCCGAATTTTGATGTATTCTACAATGAAGAAGAAAAAGAAAAAATAAGCGAAGACGTACAAAACCAACTGGCTTTTGATAATGAGCTCCAGCCTGACAGAGCTGCTGAAATAGTTCGGGATATGGCTTTTATGTACAAGGAACACGCAAATGACGTTGACCCCATCTACAAAGAAGCTATGGAGGACAGCATGAACAGAATGTTCAAGTCCAGGATAGCAGGCTCAAGCCTTATAAACGAACCAAGCTGGAAAAACCTTAATACCTTTAACAACGCTTTAACGGAATATGTTACAGATAAAAAGGTAAAGGTCGGAAACAAGCTTGATGAATACAAGGATCAGATCAGAAACGGCACAATACAGGGCACTAAAGATTTCTATGACAAAGCTGATCCTGACATGGAGAACAAGGTTCATCAGCTTGCCGTAAATCTCCTGTTTCAGAGGGATCAGGAGCTCGCAAAGGAATTAACGGAAGCTGAGGCACTCGAGGATATGTTCGGGAAGGTCATGAAGGCTCACAAGTTTACCAAGACGGTCGATACAGGAAACAAGACTCCTGACGGCAGGCCTATACTGGAGAACAAAACAAAGACCTGCGATGAATGGATCCTTGATGAGACAAAGAAAAAGCAGAATGAGCTTTTTGCAGCCAAGTACAAGGATCATGCTGCCAGGAAAGAGTCTATCGTAGGTATTGAGCTCAAGAACAGTAAAAGTCAGGACGCCTATGGCTTCGTGATGAATAAGAACTATAAGGAAGGCGCCAAGCCGTTTTCGGCTGTGCCCGAAAACAGGCTAGTAAAGCAGAAAAGGCTTGCAAAAGAGCAGGCTAAGCTTCGGAGAGATGAAGACGAGAAGCAGCTCGGAGATTATCATGCAAAGCTCAACAGAAGCATGAATGACCTTGAGGAGTATCAGAGACAGGCTCTCGGTCTTGCGGCCGAGGCCAAGAAAATGCTCAAGGAGCTCAAAAGCTACAAGAAGGAAAAGGGTTCTGAAAACTCCGAATCCTACGAGGAGCTGAGAAAAAGCCTTCTGTCGCTGTCACGTCTCGGAACAGGCAAGAATATGACACCCGAGGAGCTTGCAATGAACGTTGACCCGAAAAAGGTCGAGAGAAGCCTTGCAAGAGTTGCCTCGGCATCTGCCGGCTACATCAAAGAGCACAAAGGCCCCTTCTCGGGCAACGGGAATGTCGGCATAAACAGGAAGGACTTAGCAGTCAGGGCTCAGACCTTTGCAAAGCTCGGCCGAAAGAAAATGGACCTTGATAATTATAATATCACCAAGGAAAAGCTCACCGTTCAGGCTCAGAGGATAAATAACAGACTCAACCAGGTTGAAGCCCTCAATCAGGAGAGGGGCTACAAGAGACTCCCCGAGAGAGGCATGAACACTGATGAGGTCAGCAGAATGCTCAACAACTCGATCAATGAGGCCAATCAGGCAGACAAAGATGTACATCTGGGCAGCGGAGAGTATTCCGACACTGTAAAGGCTGCAAAGAAGGTAGATGCAGAGCTCAAGAAATTTGCTGAGATGGCAGCCGACCCCAAAAACACGGGAGCTGCTCTCGAAGCTCAGAGAAAGAAGCTCGACAAATCCATAAGAACTGCCGAATCTGCTGCTAAGAAGTACCTTCAGAAGAAGGAAAAAGAGAGCACACCTCTCGCAGGAATGAACCATGACGAGAGAGTTCAGCGCCGTATAGATGCAATCGAGGACTGTCAGCACGCTGTTAAGCTCGCAAGGGGCAATATGAACGCCCTCGTTCATCATCTGCAGAGCACAAGAATGTCCAAGTCTGACGTTAAGAAGCGCAAGCAGCTTGACGCAGACGAAAAGCTCTGGCAGAGACTAAGCAAGGGCTCAAGCTTTGACAGAGAAGCCCATCAGCAGAGACAGAGCGAGACGCTAACAAACGAGCAGAATAACGCTGTGAACGACACAAACAATAATCAGAACAGCGGTCAGACCGACAATCAGAACAGCGGAAGCGGCGATACCACAAACATCGACGCTCACCGCAGCGTTGACCAGCCTCCTGTAAATAATCAGCCGAATATCGCTAATCAGATTATCCGCAATGAGCAGAATGCTATCAACAATCAGGAGCAGAATCAGGAAGAGGAGCCCGAGCCCGAGGAGCAGATCAGAAAGCGCAATGAGTACGAGAGCCACGTTTCGGGAATGGTCACTGCCGCAGCTGATACCTCACTCAGGCAGCAGACCGCAAGGCTTGCCGAAAACGATCTGAAAGCGCTCCAGAATATGACCAACCGAAGAGAGTTTGTGCAGTTCGACAAGGAGCAGGTTCTTAAAAACATGGCAGGCGTTGTTTACAACGAGCTTGTTCACAGCAACAGCTTCAAGCATGACTCGCAGTCTGCAAATACGGCACGTTCCCAGCAGGAGCTCACAAATTCAATTAATATTATCGCCGCCAGCGATGACTTCAAAAACATTGTCGGCGATGTAAACAAGGACAGCGTAAGAAAATTCCTTGCTGACCCCTCAAAGGTCAAGAACAAGTTCATCAAGGCCTACCGTGAGAAGGAAATTCTGAGAGATGCTCAGCATAGGCTTGAAGATAACAGTTCGGGAATCAGACGCTCGTACACAAGCGAAACGCTTGAAAACAAAGTCAATAATAACAAGCTAAAGCAGCCAAAAACGAATAACGGCCCTGTCAAAAAATAAATTAAAGCAGAAAGGGCTCCGCAGTTATACTGCGGAGCCCAGCTTGTTGCAAAAGTTCTTTTAAAAGGGGTCCGGGGCGACAGCCCCAGTGGGGCAAAGGGGCGAAGCCCCCCTCTCCCAACAAGCCGAGGCTGTCTGGACGTAATGTCCAGACCTGACGAGGCAAAATCTGCACTATTTTGAGTTTATCGACAGACTGAGCTCCGAATTTACTGCTGTCATCATTAAAGCTCTCCTTTTTGAAATATATAGAATAATTATACAGCAAAACCCTCTGATTAGGAATTGCCTTAACAATAATAAGAGCGCACTTTCGTGAATATTAAACAAGAGCCTGAGCATATTAATAGCGCCCGAACAACTTTATTTCGTCATTTGATTGACATTGAGGAAAAAGTGTGCTATAATATCTTAAGTCGGGAGAAACCGATAAAATGCGACCTCTCTGTGAGGGCTTTGCCTAAGCGGAGATAAGCCCGGACGGACAGGCGGGTCGAAAGCCGAGCGCAGCGGTCAAGGCTGCATTATTGATTGAGTTAAGAGCTCAAATTTTATAAGATGATAATGATCAGAATCACTTGTGAAACGGTCAATAAGAAATCGGCATTCGCCACACAGCATAAGCTATGATAAGCGCCGTTTGTCTTATATTTGTTTAGCCGCAGGTGATGTACGTCTTAACATCGCCTGCTTTTTTGTTGGTAATTTGTTTTCGATCAGAGGGATCAGTATGGATATAGAAAGACAGAAATCAGCGCCCGTTTATGAGGCTCTTGAAAGGTTCAGAAGGCAGAGAGTTGTGCCGTTTGATGTGCCCGGTCACAAAAGAGGGCGGGGAAACCCCGAGCTTGTGAAGCTTCTGGGAGAAAAATGCGTGGGACTTGATGTAAATTCCATGAAGCCCCTTGATAATCTCTGTCACCCTACCTCAGTTATCTATGAGGCTGAGCAGCTTGCTGCAGAGGCATTCGGAGCTGCGCACGCTTACTTTATGGTGGGCGGAACTACCTCGGCAGTGCAGAGCATGGTGCTGACAGCCTGCAAGGCAGGAGATAAAATAATCCTGCCGAGAAACGTTCACAGGAGCGTTATCAATGCTCTCGTTCTATGCGGTGCAGAGCCGGTCTACGTTGACCCCGATGTTGATGAGCATATAGGGATTGCCCTCGGAATGGAGCTCGGAAAGCTCAGAAAAGCCCTTGATGAGCACCCCGAGGCTGTGGCTGTCCTTGTGAACAACCCCACCTATTACGGTATCTGCTCGGATATGCGCTCGATAACAAGGCTTGCCCACGAAAGGGGCATGATGGTGCTTGTTGACGAAGCTCACGGAACGCACCTTTCGTTCAATGAGAAGCTGCCTGTTTCGGCTATTGCGGCAGGTGCGGATATGGCGGCCGTAAGTATGCACAAGTCGGGAGGAAGCCTGACCCAGAGCTCGATACTGCTTCTCGGCGAGGGTGTGAATACACGCTATGTCGAGCAGATAATAAACCTTACCCAGACAACAAGCGCAAGCTATCTTCTGCTGTCGAGCCTTGATATTTCAAGGCGAAACCTTGCTCTCAGAGGGCGTGAATCCTTTGAAAAGGTAGCTCAGATGGCTGAATACGCAAGAGAAGAGATAAACTCCATAGGCGGCTATTATGCCTACGGAAAAGACCTTGTAAACGGCAGCAGCATTTTTGATTACGACGTAACAAAGCTCTCGGTTTACACGAGAGATATAGGTCTTACGGGAATTGAGGTCTATGACCTTCTGCGTGACGAATATGACATTCAGATAGAGTTCGGAGATATAGGAAATATTCTCGCTTATATCAGTATCGGCGACAGAATACAGGACATTGAAAGGCTTGTGGGCGCACTTGAGGACATAAAAAGGCTTTACTCAAAGCCGACCTCAAAGCTTCACAATGCGGAGTTTATAACACCTATTGTTGCGGCAACCCCTCAGAAGGCCTTCTACTCGGAAAAGGAGCTCATTCCGATCGAGAAAACTCCCGGAAGGATCTGCGGAGAGTTCGTAATGTGCTATCCCCCCGGGATACCGATACTTGCGCCCGGCGAGATGGTAACAGAGGAGATAGTCAGCTATATCCTCTATGCAAAGGAAAAGGGCTGCTCTATGCAGGGGCCCGAGGACGGAGAGCTGAGAAAGCTCAATGTTCTGCGTGAATGATCGGAAGGAGTGGTCTTTTTGGATTTCTGGTTTTCGGAATACCATACCGACAATGTAAAAATGTCGATAAGAGTTGAAAAACAGCTTTTCTCGGGAGAAAGCGATTTTCAGCGCATAGATGTGTTTGAATCAGAGGAGTTCGGAAGGTTTCTTACTTCCGACGGAAGCGTTATCTTCTCCGAAAAGGACGAGTTCACCTATGACGAGATGATAGTTCACGTTCCTATGGCTGTACACCCGAATGTAAAGAAGGTGCTGGTTATAGGCGGCGGTGACGGCGGTGTTGCCCGTGAGCTCAGCTATTACGATGAGATAGAGGACATTGATGTGGTAGAGCCTGATGAGCTTTTCGTGACGGTCTGCCGTGAATTCTTCCCCGATAACGCAAGGGGGCTTGATGACCCCAGAGTGCGCCTGCACTACCGTGACGGTCTGCGCTTTCTGAGAGGAAAAACCAATGAGTATGACCTCATAATAAACGATTCTACCGACCCTCTCGGACATACGGCCGGCCTTTTCACGAAGGAGTTTTACGGCTCATGCTACAAAGCTCTCAAGGAGGACGGTATCATGGTATATCAGCACGGAAGCCCCTTCTTCGATGAAGACGAGGAAAACTGCCGTGCAATGCACAGAAAGGCTTTCAAAAGCTTCCCGATAAGCCGTGTTTATCAGGCGCATATACCAACCTGCCCGTCGGGCTACTGGCTGTTCGGCTTTGCAAGCAAAAAGTACCACCCGATAAATGACCTTGATGAAAAACGCTGGAAGGAGCGTCACATCAAGACATGGTATTATACAGTAAACCTGCATAAGGGTGCGTTTATGATACCCAAGTACGTTGAGGACCTTCTTGAAGAGGAAGAGGGCAAAAGCTTAAATAAATAAACGGGAGAGATAATACAAATGGGATTTTTCGGTTTGTTTTCTAAAAAAGAAAAACAGGAAAGCGCTCCCGAGCAGGAGCGTTTATATAAAGAAACACCCTTCGGAAGATTTATATATGTGGAGTACGGCGATGAACACGGCTATGAGGGAGATATCCCCTGGGAGCAAAACATAGGCAAGGAGTTTCCCGAGGTGTCGGTATTTTTCCAGACCGACAGCGTGGACACAACCGAGGCAAATGTAACCTACGGAAGGCTTGAAAAGCTCCTCGGCGACCCGCAGCGTACCGACTTTGAGATAAAGCATGATCTGGCACAGCATTTCCTTTTCAGGGAGGGCATGGTCAAGGAAGGCTCGCCCCTTGAAGAGATCATTGACGGGCTGGAGATCGAAGGCTTTCATCTGTACAGCAATGAAACACATATCATGGTGCTGGGCGATATTTTCGTAAGTGAGCTATATATGGCAATACTTCCCGACGGCACAAAAGAAGCAAGATATATTTCTTATGATGACGGAAACCCCGTCACAGAAAAGATAGGAGGATAAATTATGAGATTACTGGTTATAGGCTGCGGCGGAGTTGCAACTGTCGCAATTTACAAGTGCTGTGAGAACCCTCTGTTTACTGAGATCTGCATAGCAAGCAGAACAGTTTCAAAGTGCGAGGCTCTCGCAGAAAAGCTGAAGGACAAGACTAAAGCTGTGCTAACTACCGCAAAGGTAGATGCTGACAGCTTTGATTCGCTTGTTGCCCTAATGAAGGAGTACAAGCCCCACACAGTACTGAATGTGGCTCTTCCCTATCAGGACCTGACTATTATGGATGCCTGCCTTGAATGCGGTGCAAACTATGTCGATACCGCAAACTATGAGGCTGAGGACACAGATGACCCCGAGTGGAGAGCTATCTATGAGAAGAGATGCAGGGAAAAGGGCTTCACGGCTTACTTTGACTATAGCTGGCAGTGGGCTTACAAGGAGAAGTTTGAGAAGGCAGGTCTGACAGCGCTCCTCGGAACCGGATTTGACCCCGGTGTTACTCAGGTGTTCAGCGCTTACGCTCTGAAGCACTACTTTGACGAGATACACTACATTGACATTCTCGACTGCAACGGCGGCG
>DGRP01000178.1 GCA_002391065.1 Ruminococcus sp. UBA4385
GACGGAATATCGCACCTCTTGCGCTGGTGTGACCCTCGGCGTTCAATTCGTTTGATATTATCGAACTGCCCTTGCCCTCAAAAACATACTTGTGAAATATTTTTCTGACGATCTCAGCTTCCTCGGGGATTATCTCCAGCTTGCCGTCCGTTATTCGATAACCGAGCATATGACTGTACCCGTAAACATAACCCTTTTCCATTTGTCTGCGGATACCCCACTTGACACGCTCTGAGGTCTTTCGGCTTTCTTCCTGAGCGATCGAAGCCATGATCGTCAGCCTCAACTCATCGTCCTTATCGTTCGTGTCGATTCCGTCATTCATGAAAATAACATTGATTTTCAGGTCTTTCAGATGTCTTGTGTAACTGAGCGTATCGACGGTATTTCGGGCAAAACGGCTGACCTCCTTTGTCAGAATAGTGTCTATTTTGCCTTTCTCACAATCAGCTATCATTTTATTGAAGCCATCACGCTTTTTGGTAGATGTTCCCGTGATGCCCTCGTCATAATAGATATCAACAAGCTCCCATTCATCATGAGCGCTTATGTATTCGTTGAAAAAAGCTCTCTGCGTTGACAGCGAGTGAAGCTGATCGGTAAAATCGGTAGACACTCTTGCGTAAGCTGCTACTCTCTTTTTGTTTTCCTTATACATTGTACCTCTCTTTCTCCCAATTTTGGGGATATATCCCCCTGCAATTACAGTTTAGCGCTTTACCAAGTGAAAGTCAATAGTATACAAGAAAATTTTTTCACAGCCGAGAGCGCAAGCCGAAGCTGCACCCTCGTACCATGAAAAAAATTTACGCCGATTTTGTGACGACCTGATCGGCATTTTGCAGGGCTATCAGCTTCTCCAGTTCTTCATCGGTGATAAGCCCTTTCTTGTTGAATTCCTTAAAATATGCGATTTTCATCGCCTTACGGAAAGCCCTGCGGCTTTCCGGTGTCAGTTCAAGTTTGTTGTTCTCCTGTTCTGTTTCTGTTGTCTCTAAAATTCTGCTCAAATAATATATCCTCCAAATCTAAAAAGTTATACGCTAATGAGGATATATGTGATTTTTACCTTTATTGCTTATCATTCCTTTCTGTATTATTTTTGTCGGTGATAGTATTAACTATTTATTCTTCCGTGTTTTCCTCCGAACCCGTCAATACTTCATCGGAGATCTTTTCATCCTTTTCTCTTGCAGCGTTCAGATCATCTATCAGCTTTGCGTGCTTTAACATAAGCTCCTCAACACGGGTCATGTCCTCGGCTTCAAGCGCTCGGACACGTTCCTCCTCACGCTCTCTGAGCTGACGGACAATGCTTGCGTTGCGGCTGTCGTTCATTATCAGCTCAAACTTAGCTTTCAGTTCTTCGGGAGAAATATTGACCCCGAAAAACGGCACAGCCGCCTCCCAAAGCGTACCTTTTAGCGTATCAATTCGCATTTTCTCACGCCTTGCAAGCTCAGCGACCGCCGCATCGTGCTTGGCGTGAGTGTCAGCCATTTTGTGATCTTCAAGCTCTATTTTCCATGCGTTGTAATCACGCTTGTTTTTCAGGTCTTTTATTGTTATCTTTCTGGGCATAGTGTTTCCTTTCGTTGTTTTTTTGTTGTCGGTGAGCTGTTCACCATTGTTAGAACAGCGGATAGTAGTGCATAATTATCACCCCATATTTTTTCTTTTTACCGCCCGTGTTTTTTCTTGGGCGGGTTTTTCTTTTCTTCGGACAATTTCTTTTCAGGCGAATAAATATCAATATTGCGTACCGCTTCTATCAGATCATCATAGTCCCGACTTCTCCGCAGGAATGATGCTCGCTTTGTAAAATCATTGGCATTAGCAGCAGAGATTCTCATTCTGCCCGAGAGTGTGTGAGCTGTTTCTATTGAATCAATTTTATCAATTCGTATGATCGCAAGTGCCTTGATGACTTGCTCTATCTCATAGGATTCGACATTCATATTCAAAAGCTTTTGAAGCTTATCCCTCAGCTTTTTCTCAATAACCGTCATCGGATAGGATATGTTTTTATTAAGCTCTGAAAGAATTATGGACCTCTGCTCGTCTATCATACTGTTCCATTCCTCCGAGGTGGTTCTGTCCTTTGCCTCTCTAACCAGACGTGATATGTAGTCCTCTTTGGTGGTCATTTTATCATAAATATCGGACAGCGCCTTGTACTTTCGCACCTCTTTGCTTGCGGCGGATAGCTGCTCGTTAAGACTTGCAAGCTGTTCTGATAAATCGTCTGTGCCTTTAACATTTTCTTTAATCTCCCGAACTCTCCGAGAAATCTCGGAATACTTTTTTTCCGCACCTGCAAGCTTTCCCTGCAACGCACTAACACTCCATATCTTTTCCTGCGTGATTATCTGATAGATCTGCATAAACCTACCATTGACATGGTTTAAAGTTGAAGTATTGCTGTAAGCCCCTGCGATTTGATTTATCTGTATTGCAACAGATTGGAACTGCTCTGCAAATATCGCCACACCTGCCTGCTTGTGTTCAGCAATACGCTTTTCTATCCGTTCGGGAGTGTAATTATCACCCAGCGTTTTCAGCCTTACGTTCTTCTGCTGCCCGGGAGCCTTGACACAAATATACTTGCCGTCCTTGAACGTGTAGCCTTCATTCTCCATGCGACTTTTGAGATCATCAAAGCTGTCGGCAACGGTTATCAGCTCGTCAATGCACTCACGAATCTGCTGTTTCCACGATGTACCGTTCCTGAGATGATTCCACTCGTGATACCCACTGATTATCGGCTTGCGGACATAGTTCTCCCTGTCAAAAGGTTTGATCCCGTACCGCTTGCAAATCTCGTCCGACAGCCTTTTGATCTTTTTGAGCGAAGCCTTGTTTGAGTAAAAGTGCTTGCCTTTCAAATCATAGACGTTAACCACGATATGATTGTGAATCTTTCCGGTATCATCATGTGTTGCGATCACTGCCTGCACATCATCACCAAACATTTCCTTGACTAAGTCAAGACCTATCTTTTGTGCCTTTTCGATTGAAATATTATCCTTCGGGTCAAAGGCTTGAATGTAGTGGATCACCTTGACCTTTGCCTTACCGCTTTCGGGCATGGGCTCGTTGAACTTGCGATTGGAGTAGTATTCATACACCTGCTTCATATCAAGATAAGCATTGCGTGCGTCAGGCATACAATTTACCGATACGATATTCAGACCATTCTGTGTTTTTGCAGGGTCGCAGATATATCTCAGGCTGCGGTTCGGCGTAACATGGATATTTTTTGTTTTAATAAAAGGCAAAGACTGCTGTACTCCTTTCGCATTCGCTCGTAGTCCTGGGCATAGATGTTGTTTATCGTGTTCGCTTTCCTTGCAAGCTGGTTTATGTTTATGCCTATTTTTGAAAGCTGTTTTATCAATCCCGCAAAATCATATATATCCTGCGGCATAAAATTATCACTAAGCGACATCTTAACAATGTATCTTGTTGTGGACAAATTCATTTTAGCAGCTTTAGCTTTTACAATCTCCCACTCGTCATCCTTGAACAGAACTTCCTTTCTCTGTCCTTTGCGCTTGTACTTTTTCTTCTGCTTTTGTTCCGTTTCTTTCAATAAGCGTTCCTCCTTTGGATCAAGGGTTTTGGGTTCTCCCAACGAGCCGCTGTTCGCAGGTTGACGGCAGGCAGTCTGCGCCGATTCTCGTCAGAGAGTCGGAACAGCGTGATTTTGTACGTACAAAATCTATGGCTCGCTTGTTATTGCCCAAAACCTCTATTTACAATTATCTTTCTGTCAGCCCGTATGGGCTGTAAAAGCTGCATCATAAACTTATCATTGTCAGGATAGGTACAAAATCCCCCAAATGTACCTTTTGAGATTTTTATGTGTCAGCTTTAAAAAGGTACAAAACCCGATCTTTGTACCAAGGACATTTTTATCACCTCCCCGGTTTTTGTTCCGGAACATTTGTTTGA
>DGRP01000176.1 GCA_002391065.1 Ruminococcus sp. UBA4385
CATAAGCCGCAGCGTGCGCCTTCGGGAACATATACTTGATTTTAAGACAGCTCTCTATGTACCACTCGGGCACGTTGTGAGCTCTCATATCGTTTTTCATATCCTCGGTCAGCTTTTCGGGAGCTTTACCCTTACGGGTGATCTCCATGATGTTAAATGCAAGCTTATTATCAAGACCGTGATAAATAAGGTAGGTCATGATACTGTCTCTTGTTCCGATAACATTTGAAATATCACAAGTACCTGCCTTGATAAGCTCCTGCGCATTGCCGAGCCATACATCAGTACCGTGTGACAGACCTGATATCTGCAAAAGGTCCGAGAAGTTCTTAGGCTTCGCATCGAGAAGCATCTGACGGACGAATGGTGTACCCATTTCCGGTATACCGAGAGTTCCTGTCTTGCAGAGGATATCCTCTTCGGTAACACCGAGAGCCTCGGGCGATGTAAACAGCGAATACACATCGGGATCAGACATCGGGCAAGCGTTTATGTCCATGCCTGTGAAATCCTCTAAGTACTTATACATTGTAGGGTTATCGTGACCGAGCTCATCGAGCTTCAGTATAGTATCGTGCATTGAATGGAAGTCGAAGTGCGTTGTTACCATGTCAGAGTTTTCCTTATCGGCAGGGTGCTGAACAGGTGTGAAATCGTAAACCTCATAGTCACTGGGGATAACGACCATTCCTCCCGGGTGCTGAGAGGTAGTTCTCTTTACTCCGCAGCAGCCGAGCTTCAGCCTTTCGATTTCAGCCCTTGAAACCTTCAGAGGCTTGTTCGGGTCAGCCTTTCTCTTTTCGAGATACTTCATTACAAAGCCGTAGGCTATCTTATCCTGTACAACGCCGATAGTTCCTGCCTTGAACACATGATCCTCACCGAAGAGCTCTTCTGTATAGCGGTGAGCCTTTGCCTGATAGTCTCCCGAGAAGTTAAGGTCAATATCAGGAGACTTGTCTCCCTCAAATCCTAGGAAGGTCTCAAACGGGATATCATGTCCGTCACGGTGCATATCCTCTCCACACTCGGGACATTTCTTAGGCGGCAGGTCAAAGCCCGAGCCTACCGAACCGTCGGTTATAAACTCAGAGTGGTGGCACTTTCGGCAGATGTAGTGCGGCACCAGCGGATTTACCTCCGAGATACCCGACATGGAAGCTACAAATGACGAGCCTACCGAACCACGGGAGCCCACCTGATAGCCATTCTCATTTGAGTTCGCAACAAGCTTCTGAGAAATCATATAGAGCACGGCAAATCCGTGCTTGATTATTGATGCAAGCTCTCTTTTAAGTCTGTCAAAAACGTACTGAGGAATATGCCCCTCAAAGTACTGTGATACGTCAACGTCCTCGCCTACGGGCACCTCAATAGAATCGGGGTCGCAGTCGCCGTAGATAGAGCAGCACTTTTTCCAGCAGATTATCTGAAGCTGATAGATAGAGCCCTCAATAAACGGTGTATATGTACCGTCAGGGAATGCTTTCAGATCGGGGTCGCACATATCAGCTATCATATTTGTGTTTTTAACCACTACCTCAAATGCCTTTTCCTCGCCAAGGTATGAGAACTCATCAAGCATTTCCTGAGTTGTTTTCAGATATAGAGGCGGCTGATGGTCGCAGTCGGCAAAGCCCATAGAGTCCTGTATAACGGCTCTGTAGGCGGCATCGGTCTTGTCCATGAAGTGAACGTCACCTGTTGCACATACAGGCTTTCCGAGCTGGTCGGCAAGCTTAACTATTGTGCGGTTGAAGTTTTGCAGCTCCTCCTTGGAGTTTACTATATTTTCACGCAGCATATAGCCGTTATTGCCTATAGGCTGTATTTCCAGATAGTCATAGAAGTCAGCTATCTGCAAAAGCTCCTCCCATGTCTTGGTCTTATCCATAATAGCCATGAAAAGCTCGCCCTGTGAGCAGGCACTTCCGACTATCAGACCCTCACGGTGTCTTGCAAGCATAGATTTCGGTATTCTCGGTCTGCGCTTGAAGTAGTCAAGGTTTGACATTGAGATAAGCTTATAAAGGTTTTTAAGTCCCGTATTGTTGCGGACCAGGATTATCTGATGATAGGTAGGCTTTGAAAGCACATCGCTCTCATCAGCGAGAAGCGAATTTATCTTATCGACAGTCACTCTTATAAGCGGATACTGCCGGGTAAGCATTTTTGCAAGCTCTATGAAAATCTTTGCAAGAGTCTCGGCATCGTCACCGCCCCTGTGATGATTGAAGTCTCCGAAGCCGAAATGCTCGGCTACTACATTGAGCTTGTGCTTTTTAAGGTCAGGAAGCATTATCTGTGACATCGGCACTGTATCAAGCTGTGAATATCTCAGCTCAAGCCCGTACTTCTTTGCTGCCGCAGAGATAAAGCCTGTATCAAACCGTGAATTGTGCGCAACAAGAACAGGCTTATCACCGCAGAATTCAAGGAAGCGCTTTACTGCGTTTTCCTCGCTTTCAGCACCCTTTACCATATCATCGGTGATGCCTGTCAGGTTTGATATAAATTCAGGGATAGGACCTTCGGGGTCTACAAGAATGTCGAGTGTTTCCTCAATTTCAAGATTTCTGACCCTTACAGCGCCTATCTCGATTATTCTGTCCTTTTTGGGGTCTGTACCTGTGGTTTCAAGGTCAAAGCAGATAAACTCATCGGTAAGTGCTCTTCTGTCAACGCCCATGAATATCTTCTCATCATTGTTGACCTCATAAGCCTCAACTCCGAGGATCAGCTTGAAGTTTTTATCATTTTTGCGTATGTCCCTGACAGTATTTACTGCCTCGGGGAATGCCTGAACACAGCCGTGATCGGTGATAGCAATTGCCCTGTGACCCCAGTCGTGAGCCCTGTTCACAAGCTTTGAAGCAGGTGTCATAGCGTCTTTCAGAGACATATTTGTATGGCAGTGAAGCTCAACTCTCTTCTCCTCACAGGTGTCGGTTTCGACCTCACGCTTTACAGCCATAATAGTATCAGGCATGAAGTAAACATTGTGGTCAAAATCGTCTTCTTCGAGGTTTCCGCTCATAAGAAGAGTTGCGCCCTTTTTTATGTAGCCGTCAAGCATTTTTTCGAGCACTGCTTTTTTCAGATTTTTAGAGTTTCTGTACGTTTTAGCCGAGCCCATAAGCTTGACTGCAAACGAAGATGTATAGTCCGTAACAAAGAAGGTTGCTATCAGAGCACCGTTCTTTGTCTCTCTCGTATCGGGCTTTGAGAACACATCGCCCCAGACGATAACGCCCTGATCGCCTTCCTTGACGTCCTGCATCTTCACCACCTGAGACTCAGAGCTAAGCGGAGCGCCTTTAAGCACAGCTGAGTTCTCACAAAGCAGCGAGAACTTTCTCAGGTCAACTGTGCAGGTGCGGAACTCAACATTCTCAGGCCCTCCGGCTTTAGGTGCAGGAGCAGGCTTCTTTGCGTTTTCTATCATCTGTTTTGTTTCGGGCATGGCGTTCAGTGCTTCCTGCTTTGTCTGCTCATGCTTGTCCATATCTGTTTCGAGGACACCCTCAAATCTCATGTCTGCATAGCATGAGAACATATCCCTGACAAGCTTAGTAAAAGCAGCCTCGGCGCCTGCATTTTTAAGAAGCTCATATCCGCCGTTTTTAAGTGTAACCACAAAGGTCTTATCTTCGAGCCTTGCCTCAGCACCGTTGAAAAAGCCGTTCACCAGCGGACAGGAGCTTTTAAGGAATTTTGAAAGCTCAGGGAAATAAGCCTCTGTCAGCATATCGGGATTATACTTTATCTCCAGCCCGAACTTTTCAAGCCCGAGAACGTGCCTCATATCGCTTTTGAATTTCTCTGCCTGATCAAAGCTTACAAGCGTATCAAATGCAGCTGTTACTGTAAGCTCCGTACTGTTTTCGGCAAGCTCCAGCTTCAGGATACGGCCGTTTTCAAGCTCTCCGGGTATCAGACCCGAAAACTGCTCAAAGAGCATAATTATTGTTTGTTCCTGCATATATATCTATCCTTAAATCAAATACTTGATGAAAATTCTACATCTTGTCGATCTCTGCCAGAAGTGCTGTCAGAGCGTCTTCTTCATTTACAGTGCAAAGCTGCTCTCCCTTTCTGAAAATAACAGCCTTGCCCTTTCCTCCTGCAATACCGATGTCGGCCTCTTTGCCCTCACCGATGCCGTTCACTATACAGCCCATAACTGCTATCTTTATGTCCTTGTCAAGGTCACGGGTAGCTGCCTCAACCTTATTGGCAAGGCCTATCAGGTCTATCTGCGTTCTTCCGCAGGTAGGACATGAAACTATCTGCACACCGCTGCCCTTACCTATTGCTTTAAGTATATCCTTAGCGGCATAAACCTCCTTGACAGGCTCATCGGTCAGGCTGACCCTTATAGTTTCACCTATGCCGTCACACAGGAGTGACCCTATACCTACAGAGGATTTTATAATACCCATTCTCTCCGTTCCTGCCTCAGTAACACCGAGGTGCAGAGGGTATGAGCACTCCTCACGGCAAAGCCTGTAGGCTTTTATCATATTAGGTACGTTTGAGGATTTTATCGAGATAACAATATCCTCAAAGTCAAGCTCTTCAAGTATCCTTACATGACCCATAGCGCTCTCAACAAGGGCTTCGGGAGTGGGCGAGCCGTACTTTTCAAGCAGCTCTTTCTCAAGAGAGCCGCCGTTTACACCTATCCTTATCGGGATATGACGCTTTTTGCACTCATCAACTACAGCCTGAACCTTCTCCTTTGAGCCGATATTACCGGGGTTTATTCTTATCTTGTCAATGCCTGCTTCGGCTGCTGCAAGTGCAAGCCTGTAGTCAAAGTGAATATCCGCAACCAGCGGCACACTGATTTTCTCTTTTAGTGCGGGAATAAGCTTTACCGCCTCCATATCGGGGATAGCGGCTCTTATTATTTCACAGCCTGCCTTTTCAAGCTCAACTGCCTGCTTTACCGAGCCCTCAATATCGTGGGCATGGGTGTTGAGCATTGACTGTATATAAATATGCTTTCCGTCAAACGTATAGTCTCCGAGTTTTACTGCTCTGACTTCTTTCATTTTCATTCTCCGTTCAGAATAGTTTTATTATGTCGCTGACCGTGATAACTGCCATAAAAATAAGCAGCACAGCCATTCCGATAAGGTGTACCATGCCTTCTTTTTCGGCAGGCACAGGTTTGCCTCTTATGCCCTCGATAATGAGGAAAATAAGCCTTCCTCCGTCAAGTGCGGGCAGGGGCAGAAGATTGAATATTCCGATATTGATGGATATAAATGCCGCAAGTGTCAGCATTGTATCCATAAGACCCGACCAGTCGATCTTGCCTGTTTCCTCGTCACGTTCGCTCTCAACTACCTCATTCATTGAGCCGACTATACCTACAGGGCCGCTAAGGTCTTTAAGAGAATACTTTCCCCTGATCATATCAAAAAGCGAAATATAGATAAGTCTTCCGTCGGTAGCCGCCTGCTTGAATGACTCCGCCAGCACAGAGCCCACTGTCAGCTTACCCGGGTATACACGAAAGTCAATATGCATAGTCTTGTCATCAACTGCAAAGGCAACGTCTTTGAGCTCAACGTTCTTTCCGTCACGCTTTACAACCATATCGAACTTTCCGTCCTCGTCGTTCTGGAACTGGTAAGATACATCCATTGCAGTGAATATCCTCATACCGTTGATCTTTACAAACTCATCATCAAGCTGAAGACCTGTCTGCTGTGACATAGCATTATCTTCAAAGCTTGCGATCTTGGTAGTTGTGATCGCATCGGAGCGTGCTGTGTTCACAATCAGAATAATAAGGCCGAGGATAAAGTTCATTATAACACCTGCGCAGACGATGATAATACGTCTCGGCAGGCTTTTGCTGCCGAAGGAGCCCTCGGCACTGCTCTCGTTGTCCTCGCCCTCCATAGCACAGTAGCCGCCTATAGGGAAAACTCTCCAAGCATAGAGGGTATCTCCCTTTTTCTTTTTCAGTATTGCAGGCCCCATGCCTATAGCGAACTCATTCACCTTTACTCCGCAGCTTTTAGCCGCAATAAAGTGTCCGAGCTCGTGAATTATGATTATTACTTCAAAAATAATCAGTGCAAAAATAATGCCCATGCTATCGCCTTTCTGTTTTGCTATGCATTTATCTCTTTGATTAATTTTTCTGCCTGTGCTCTGGCTTTTCTGTCAGCTTCAAGAACGTCATTTTCGTTCTTTACTTCACGGTGCTCTGCCGTTTCACAGACTGTCTTTACTATCCTGCCTATATCAAGAAAACCTATCTTTCCGTCTAAGAAAGCCCCTACAGCCGATTCGTTTGCTCCATTCACGGAGGCAGGCAGAGTACCGCCCGTTCTGATAGCCTTTATGCAGGAGCTCAGGCAGTCAAAGGTATCGTAATCGGGCTTCTCAAAGGTGAGCGAGCCTATTTCCGTCAGGCTGAGCCTTCCTACCTCGCACTCTGTCCTGTGAGGATAGAGAAGTGCATACTGTATCGGTATTTTCATATCGGGAACGCCCATCTGTGCTATCACCGAGTTATCCTCAAACTCCACCGCCGAGTGAACAACGCTCTGCCTGTGAACAACTATCTCTATCTGATCTGCGCTCACGCCGAACAGGTGCATAGCCTCGATAAATTCAAGTCCCTTGTTCATAAGAGTAGCAGAATCTGTGGTTATTTTTCTGCCCATAGACCAGTTTGGGTGATGAAGCGCCTGCTCTACAGTTACACCCTCGAGATCTGCCCTTGTTTTTCCGAAGAAGGGTCCGCCCGAAGCTGTAAGAATTATCTTTCTTATCCTATTCCCCTTGTTTCCCTGAAGAGCCTGAAATATCGCACTGTGCTCACTGTCAACAGGATATATGGGAACGTTTCGCTCTTTTGCCTCACGCATAACAAGGTCGCCGCCCGCAACGAGGGTTTCCTTGTTTGCAAGTGCCACAGGAGTGCCGTGCCTTATAGCTGTCAGGGTAGGCTCAAAGCCCACCATACCTACAACGCTGTTAAGCATTTTATCAACACCGTCAAGAGAGGCTATCTCCTTTAGTCCTTCCATTCCCGTAAGTGTCTTTATTCCGCTGCCGCTGAGCCTGTCATCAAGCTCTGCCTTTTTATCCTCATTGAAGATGCAGGCACAGCTTACTCCGAGCTCCAATGCCTGCTCTGCAAGCAGCCCGACATTCGATGCCGCTGCGACTGCCTTTACCTTCATATTATGCTTTTTTGCGACCTGTAATGCCTGAGTTCCTATCGAACCCGTAGAACCTAATATGCTTATAGTCTGCATACAAAACCCCGCTTTATTCTCTTTCTAAAAACAGAGCAAAGCATATCCTCTCAGAGCCGAAGCTCATTTGAAGCTATGCTTTATTTTACCGCATAAGAACGGTCTCTGTGTATTCAGTTTATTTAAGTATCCAGCCCTGAGTGGTCATATAATACATAAACGGCGCTACCAGCAGCACGCTGTCGAACCTGTCCATAACGCCGCCGTGACCGGGCATGATGTTTCCGTAGTCCTTGATACCTGTCTGCCTTTTGACAACAGATGCTGTAAGGTCTCCGATAAGACCGATAACAGCTGCAAGCATTCCTGCTATGAAAACACCTAGATAGTTTACCGATTCACCCTTGAGCAGCTTATCATACACAAGGCTGATAATCAGCATGATAACTCCGTTTGAGAGCACTCCGCCGACAACACCCTCGACTGTTTTCTTAGGGCTGATAGTCGGGCAAAGCTTCGTCTTTCCGAAGAAAGTTCCAGCAAAGTAAGCTCCGCTGTCCGCAAGCCATGCAGCACAAAGGCTGATAACAAGAAGGAACACACTTCCCTTCGGTCTTGATGCCATGAGCAGCAGCGTCTGGAACGAATAAGTCAGAAGCCACGTTACACCTATCATAAAGAAAAAGTCCGTGTACTTGAACTTATCATGCTCTTTAAGGAACAGAAGACACATTCCCAGAATAAAAAGTCCGAAATACAGCCTGCTGCTTATAAAGAACAGATGTCCGCTTTTGTAAAAAAGAGGCATTATCACATCAAGTGCGGCATAAACATAGCATACGAACATCGCATTTGTGTTTGTGTTCATCTTTGTAGCCTTGAAAATCTCTGCGATGGCCATAATAGAAAGGAAGCCTATCGCAAAATTAAATACAAATGTATTATGCAGTATCAGCAGCACAACCGCAATAACTATAGCTACTGCCGCTGATATAATTCGTGTCTTCAATTCAGACACCTCCGAATCTTCTGTTTCTTTCGCTGTACTCAATCACAGCAGCTTCCAGATCCTTGTTCTTGAAGTCGGGCCAGAGGATATTGGTGTAATAAAACTCAGCATAAGCCGCCTGCCAGATCATAAAGTTTGAGAGTCTCTGCTCACCGCTTGGTCTGATAACAAGGTCAACAGGCGGTATCTCCTCGGTATAGAGATTCTGCTCTATAAGCGCAGGCGTTATGTCAGAGGGCTCAAGCTCACCGTCTTTAACACGCTGCGCAAGCACTCTGCACGAATGGGCTATCTCGTCCTGACCGCCGTAATTTATCGCAAGCACAAGCGTCATTGAATCAAAATCCTTTGAATCCTCCTCAACAGAGGCCATTTTCCTTTGAAGAGTTTCCTTCAGCCTTGACCTGTCTCCGATAAAGCGCACACGGATATTCTCATCAATAAAGTCCCTGACCTCATCAAGATACTTCTCAAAAAGATCCATTATAGCATCAACCTCGTCCTGAGGTCTCTTCCAGTTCTCGGTTGAGAACGCATAATAAGTAATGTAAGATATCCCAAGACGCTTAGCGTGCCTTGTTATCTCACGGAAGTTCTTAGCGCCCTCTCTGTGGCCGAACTTTCGGGGCAATCCCCTTTTTTTAGCCCACCTGCCGTTGCCGTCCATAATGACGCCGACATGGCAGGGCACTTTAGTCCCCTCGGGGAGGTAAGCTTTCGCCAAATTCACTCACTCCAACTAACAGATTAGCCTTACAGGCTCAGTACCTCCTGCTCCTTCTCGGAAACATAGCCGTCGATCTCCTTAATGAACTTATCGGTCAGCTTCTGGATATCGTCCTCGCCGTCCTTCTGCTCGTCCTCGGTGATCTCGTTGTTCTTCTTGAGCTTCTTTATCTTCTCGATAGCGTCACGTCTAATAGAGCGCACAGCTACCTTTGAATCCTCGCCCATCTTCTTTACGTCCTTGACGATCTCCTTACGTCTGTCCTCAGTAAGCTGAGGGAACACAAGTCTGAGCACCTGACCGTCATTCTGGGGGTTGATACCGACATCTGATGCCTGAATAGCCTTCTCGATCTGCTTGAGCATTGACTTATCCCAGGGAGTGATAACGAGCACTCTTGCCTCAGCAACAGACACAGCCGCAACCTGATTTACAGGTGTAGGCGAGCCGTAATAGTCAACTGTTACTTTATTAAGAACATTAGGATTAGCCCTTCCTGCTCTGATAGTTGCAAAGTCAGAGAGCAGAACGTTCACTGTTTTTTCCATTTTTTCCTTGGCCTTATTCTTTATCTCTTTCATGGTAAATACCTCCGTTTCATTATTAAGCTTCGTAATCTCCGCTGCCCTTGATAATTGTTCCGAGCTCCTTGCCCATGCAGGCATCATAAATGTTATCGGGTCTGCCGAGGTCAAACACAAGGATAGGAATATGGTTATCCTTGCACATGGTAGCGGCAGTCATATCCATAACATGAAGCTCCTTGGAAAGGATATCATCAAAGGAGAGCTGATCGAACTTCACTGCATCGTCGTACTTCTTTGGGTCTTTGTCATAAACTCCGTCCACCATAGTAGCCTTGAAGAAAATGTCAGCCTCAATCTCAGCTGCTCTGAGAGCTGCCGCAGTATCTGTCGAGAAGAACGGCATACCTGTACCGCAGCCGAAAATACAAACTCTTCCCTTCTCGAAATGTCTCATAGCCCTGTTCCTGATATAAGGCTCAGCTATCTGAGGCATAGAAATAGCGGTCTGCACTCTTACCTCAAGGCCAACGTTCTCAAGTCCGTCAGCAACAGCAAGAGAATTCATGCAGGTAGCCAGCATTCCGATATGGTCTGCTCTTGTTCTGTCCATAGCGCCGCTGGAGCGTCCTCTCCAGTAATTACCGCCGCCGACCACGATACCGACCTCAACACCTGCGTCAACGCACTTTTTAATGCTTGCCGCAAACGTATTGATAACATCAAAATCAAGCCCTGTTTTCTTATCTCCGGCAAGAGCCTCACCGCTCATTTTAAGAAGTATCCTCTTGTATTTAGGTGAATCCATAATGATCAAGCTCCTTTTCAAGTAGAGTTGCGAAGGGCAAATTGACCGCCTCTTCGCACAAAAAATATGCTTACAGATATTATACTATACTTTGCCGAAAAAGTAAAGTGTTTTTTTGAACTTTTGCAGGGAAAACCCTGCACCGCCACGCGTCATGGCTTTGCTTAAAACTTTTCCTGCCTTGAACGCGGAGATAGATAGTGCAGGCTTTGCCCTTCGGCGTTGTTCCCCGGCTACGCTCGGCATGGAAAACTCTGTAAAAACTGCGGCCTCCGCAGAAGCCGCAGTGATCATTATACTTTAGAAGCCGAGGATATTCTTGAAATCCTCTGATATTGTCTTTTCAAGAGCAGCCGCTGCCTCTCTTGTGTCGCCGATAGTTGTGTAATATGCCTTGATCTTAGGCTCAGTACCCGAAGGTCTGATGATAACGCTTGCACCGTCAGCAAGCCTGAATGCAAGAACATCACTCTTAGGAAGCTCGATAACAGTCTTCTCGCCCGTAGCAAGGTCTGTCTCCTCGGAAGCGAGATAATCACCGACCTTCTCGGTCTTCAGTCCGCCTATAGCCTTGGGAGGATCGTTTCTGAGGCCTGTCATTATTTCCTTCATTCTCTCCATACCGCTTGCGCCCTCGCACTGGAAGGAGCTCTGTGTATGAACATAGTTGCCGTACTGAGCATAAAGGTTATCTCTTGCCTGCAGGAGCGAAACACCCTTTGTTCTGTAGAACGCAGCCATTTCACAGATGAGCATGGAAGCCACAACAGCGTCCTTATCTCTTACATAAGAGCCTGCAAGATAGCCGTAGCTCTCCTCAAAGCCGAAGATATATCTGTTGTCCTCTCCGTCCTTCTCAAGGAAGCCTATCTGCTCGCCGATAAACTTAAATCCTGTGAGCACATCTCTGAGCTCAACTCCGTACTCGGCAGCGATCTTCTTGCAGATGTCTGTTGTAACTATAGTCTTTACTGCAACAGGTCTCTCGGGCATTGTGCCGAGGGCAGTTCTCTCCTGGCAGATGTATTTAAGGAGCATAGCTCCTACTTCATTTCCTGTGATAAGCACATACTCGCCGTCATCACCCGGTACCGCAATACCAACTCTGTCGCAGTCGGGGTCGGTAGCAAGAAGAAGATCGGGCTTAACGCTCTCACAAAGCTCCAGACCCTTTGCAAGAGCCTCTTTTATCTCGGGGTTCGGGAACGGGCAGGTCGGGAAATTACCGTCAGGCAGCTCCTGCTCGGGAACTACAGTAACCTCCTTGATACCTATTCTCTTGAGTATCTCTCTTACAGGCTTGTTTCCCGTACCGTTCAGAGGTGTATAAACTACTTTAAGTCCGCTGTCGGCAACAAGGTCGGTATGAATTCCCTGCTCCTGAACCTTAGCAAAGTACTTCTCCAATACCTCCTGACCGATGTAGGAGATCATGCCGCTTTTTACGCCCTCTTCATAGTCCATAACCTTTGCTCCGCCGAACATAGGCACAGCATTAATTTTTGAAATAACAGTATTAGCAACATCAAGAGTGATCTGGCAGCCGTCCTCGCCGTAAACCTTATAGCCGTTATACTTAGCAGGGTTATGCGAAGCAGTTATCATAATACCTGCCTGACAGCCGCACTCTCTTACAGCCCATGAGAGCATAGGCGTCGGCATGAGCTCTGTATAAATATGAACCTTTATCCCGTTTGCAGCAAGAACAGCCGCAGCCTCTTTTGCAAACTTATCGGACTTTATTCTCGAATCATAGGAAATAGCAACGCTGCCGTTTTCAAAGGACTCGTTCACATAGTCGGCAAGCCCCTGTGTAGCACGTCTTATAGTATAGATGTTGAGCCTGAACGAGCCTGCACCGATAACTCCTCTCAGTCCGCCCGTACCAAATTCAAGATCACGGTAGAACCTGTCTTTTATTGCCTCCTCATCGCCCTCTATGGACTTGAGCTCCTCAATAAGATCGGGGTCATCTACAGCCTTTTCCAGCCACAGCGAATACAGTTCCATTTCTGTCATTATTATCACCTCAAAAGGAAATTTTGAAAACCACACACGGTCATTTTCATACACAGTTATTATACCACAAGCCCTCTGATTTTTCAATAGCCTATCCTAACATTTTATGATTTTTTAATATTCTAAACGTTTTCAATCCTCTATAAACGTCTGCACAAAAAAACAAAGCCCCTCCATGCACTATTGCACACAGAAGAGCGAATGTCCCTGTCTATTCTGCACCGCCGCATATCTCGGGCGGTGATTATGTTTTCTGTCAGATGTTAAGGCTTGTAAGTGCCTCTGCTGCTGCAAAGCCAATGATCGCCAGTACAATAAGTGTTGAAAAGATAGCCAGTTTCATTCTCTCACCCTCTTTTAATGTTTCGTAAGCTGCTCTGCGTATCAAAGCCATGCAAGCTTTGTGTCGATCTTTCTGCAAGCTATGATGCATCCACCCATTAAAGCTCCTAAAACTGCGATTACCATTTTCTTTTCCTCCTTTTGATGTCTGCACTGTTCTGTGCGTTTCTGTAATATACACCCTGAGCATTTGCATATAGTTGCAGAAAAAAAGATTTTTTTCGAAAAAAATTTTCAAAAAAAGAAAAGCCCCGAAAAACGGAGCTTTCCCGAACGTTCGGATATTACCTGAACTTAACAGCTGTGCCGTAAGCCATTACCTCGGAAGCTGCCTGTGTGATGGACGAAGAGCCGTAACGAACAGCTACGATAGCATCTGCGCCAAGGCTCTGTGCCTGTGCTACCATTCTCTCGGTAGCTACTTTTCTTGAAGACTCCTGCATCTCGGTGTACTTCTTGAGCTCGCCGCCTACAAGGTTCTTAAAGCCTGCTCCGATATCCTTGAGTGCGTTTACAGACATTACTGTTCCGCCCTGTACAAGTCCTATAACCTCATATTCTCTTCCGATGTTCTCTGTTGTAGTCAGAATCATTATTAACAAATCCTTTCATTTCATAGTCGGAGATAAATCTCCTGTAACTATTATAATAGTATTTTAAGAAATTGTCAATAATTCAGCAATCTTTTTGATTTATCCGACCTCACAATTATTAAGTTGAAATTTTGTGTAAAATCAACAAAGAATGATTTCAAAACTCAAACCACTTGCAAAATGCCGAAAGATATAGTATAATTATTCTAAGAGTAAAGTGAGAGCATTATGTCTTAACACTTGCTCATAACTGTAAGGAAAGGGTAATTTAAAATGTCATTAAAGCTTAACACTAAGTATCTCAGCGGTTTTGTCGGTGAGAATGAATTGAAGGCAATTGCTCCGCAGGTAAGTGCAGCACACAAGCTGCTTGCGGAAAAGAACGGCCCGGGTTCTGATTTCCTTGGCTGGATGAGCCTGCCTGTCGATTATGATAAGGAGGAGTTCGCAAGGATCAAGGCTGCTGCCGAAAGGATCAAGGAAAAGTGCGATGTTTTCATCGTTATCGGTATCGGAGGCTCTTATCTCGGCGCAAGAGCTGCGATAGAGTTCCTCAAATCCAACCTTTATAATGACCTTAAAAAGGATACTCCCGACATATACTTCGTCGGAAACAGCATTAATCCTGCTTATCTTAATGAGGTCATCTCTATCTGCGAGGGCAGAGATGTTTGCGTGAACGTTATTTCCAAGTCAGGTACTACTACCGAGCCTGCACTTGCGTTCAGAATTTTCAAGAAGCTTCTTGAGGACAAGTACGGTGCCGAAGAGGCTAAGACAAGAATTTTTGCTACAACCGATAAGGCTAAGGGCACCCTTAAAAAGCTTTCTGATGAGGTAGGCTATGAGACCTTTGTGGTTCCCGATGATGTAGGCGGAAGATTCTCGGTGCTCACTGCTGTGGGTCTGCTGCCGATAGCTGTTGCAGGCTGCGATATAGACAAGCTTATGGCAGGCGCTGCAAACGGCATGAAGAAGTACGGCGAGGATGACGGCAACGATGCTTATATTTACGCTGCTGTCAGAAATATCCTCTACAGAAAAGGCAAGAGCGTTGAGATGCTGGTTTCCTATGACCCTTCATTCACTCTTATGGGTGAATGGTTCAAGCAGCTCTACGGCGAGAGCGAGGGCAAGGACAGCAAGGGTATTTTCCCGTCGGCTGCTACCTTCTCGACCGACCTTCATTCACTGGGTCAGTTCATTCAGGACGGCTCCAAGATCATGTTTGAGACTGTTGTACATATAAACACACCGAAGTCTGACCTGTTCCTTGAGCCTGATGAGGCTAACCTTGACGGACTTAACTTCCTGACAGGACAGAATATGTCGGTAGTAAATGAGAGAGCTTATCAGGGTACTATACTTGCTCATACCGAGGGCGGAGTACCGAACCTTGTGCTTGAGCTTGATGACTGCTCTGAGGAGACACTCGGTGAGCTTATTTACTTCTTTGAGAAGGCTTGTGCGGTTTCGGGATATATGCTCGGTGTAAACCCATTCGATCAGCCCGGCGTTGAGAGCTATAAGAAGAATATGTTTGCTCTTCTCGGCAAGCCCGGTTATGAAGACGCAAAGGCTGCTCTTGAAGAGAAGCTGGGTTAAGTAGATATGAGCAGCTGAAAGGTTTGCTCTTAAAATATAGCTATTAAGCGGAACGGAGAGATTTTTATGATCAATTTAATTCCAGGAAAAAAAGGCACAGGAAAGACCAAGGTACTCGTTGAAGCTATCAAAAAGGCTGCCGAGAATGCTACAGGTAATGTTGTCTGCATCGAAAGAGGTATGCAGCTGACATACGATCTGCCGCACAAGGTAAGACTTGCAGATGCTGAAGAGTACGGCATTAACAGCTTTGACTCGTTCTACGGTTTTGCTGCAGGTTTCCTTGCAAGCAATTACGATATTCAGGAAATGTTTGTTGACGGTATTCTCAAGATCGGCGGAAGAGATTACGAGGCTCTCGGAAATATGCTCGAAAAGCTCGCTATCCTCACCAAAGACGTAAACGTTACAATGACAGTATCGGCTGACCCCGAAGAGCTGCCTGCTAAGGTTAAGGCTTTCCTTAAGTAAGAAAAACGGCGGAGATCGGCATTTAACGGGCGGTCTCCGCAGAATTTTTCAAAAAAGCTATTGACAAATCGCTTAAAATGGTTTATAATCGAAATGTTGTGAGGTGCGAAAATGACTATTGATCTGAGAGATATCTTTGAGCAGGTCATACTGGGATTTGATTTTGAGGGAGAAATCCTGCAGGATGAGTTTCCTGCTTTTGCTTATCCCCTTATCGGACCGATCAAATTGTATGGACACGTTTCAACCAACGCCGGTATTGTTACGCTAAAGCTCAGGACTGAGTTCAGTGCAGGGCTTGTTTGTGACAGATGCCTGGCACAATTCGAACGTGAATTTAACTATGATTTCGAGCATACCCTTGTCAGAAGGATCGCAGGAGAGTATTCCGACGAATACATTGAATGCGTTGATGACAAGCTCGATGTTACCAAACTGGCCGGTGACGATATACTGCTCGAAATGCCCACTAAGATACTTTGCAGAGAGGACTGCGAGGGTATCAGTTACGACTTTGTTTTAGAGAGTAACATTTAATTAAGACTGTACGAACGGCATATTAAGCCGACAGTAATCAACGAGGAGGGTTTTTGAAATGGCAGTACCGAAGAGAAAAGTCTCTAAGGCTAGAAGAGACAAGAGACGTTCAAACGTTTGGAAGCTTGACGCACCTGCGCTCAGCAAGTGCTCTAACTGCGGCGAGCTCACTGCTCCCCATAGAGTCTGCAAGAACTGCGGCTTCTATAAGGGTGTTGAGGTCATCAAGGTAGTTGAGGACTAATTGGACCAATGATCCAAAGGCACAGCTTTTGCGTTTGAGTTCGCGGCTGTGCTTTTTTTGTGTCCGAAAATTTCAAAAAGGACTTGACACAGATTAAAAGCTGTGTTATAATGATGTACTACCCTGAGGGAGGTGTTATTCGTGGCAATTGATAAGAAGGGTACTAAGCAGATAGCTGACAACAGAAAAGCAAGACATGATTATTTTGTACTTGAGCAGATTGAGTGCGGAATTGAGCTGGTTGGCACTGAGGTCAAGTCTATCAGGGCAGGAGGTGTAAACCTCAAGGACAGCTGGTGCGCTATCGAAGACGGTCAGATGTGGGTAAAGGGTATGCACATCTCGCCTTATGAACACGGAAACATCTTTAATAAAGACCCGAGACGTGAAAGAAGGCTGCTGCTCCACAAGAGGGAGATAATGAGGCTTCTCGGCAGCGTCAAGCAGGAAGGGCTGACACTTATTCCGCTGTCACTTTATTTTAAGGGAAGCAGAGTAAAAATGGCTCTGGGTGTATGCAAGGGTAAGAAGCTGCATGATAAGCGTCAGGATATGGCGAACAAAGCAGCACAAAGAGATATTGAAAGAGCTTTGAAGTCTCAGAATGGGTAAGTTCCCTATTATACGGGGATGCAATGGTTTCGACGGGGATCGAGAAGCACGATAAGCGAGTAGAGGAGCGCAACCTCTTAAAACGGCGCACGTTTTAAAATTAGACGACAACGATAATTTTGAACTGGCTGCTGCCTAAGCGCAGTGCCCGTCTTGCCTGAGAGTACCACGGCTCGGGATAAGGCGTCGATCAGTGGTGAACGTCATTCGGTGACGGCTGTAGCCGCTTGATGTATTACAGTCTACCGAGCGAGCAGGCGTGTCAGTTTGCCTGCCGCAAGGGAATCTGCAAATAACTGACTAAACTCGTAGAAATTCGTTCGGAACGGTTTTCGGACAGGAGTTCGATTCTCCTCATCTCCATGCAGCGCTTTCCGCTTAATGCGGAGGGCGCTTTTTTTCATTGCCCGAACCGAATTCTAACGAAATTTATAAAATTTTCTTAAAACGTATTGTAATTTTAGATGTTTTGTGGTATACTATATAAGATGTTACTGCTAAACGCAGAACTATCGGCTCAGGCCGAAATAAAACTACGGAGGTATCACTATGAAAACTTACAAATGCAAGGTTTGCGGAAAAATATTTGAGGTAGAAGACGGTGTAACACCTGTCTGTCCTGTTTGCAAGAAGTCGGGCGATGATCTTGAGCTGCTTGAGGAGGCTCCCAAGAAGGAGAACCGCTATGCAGGTACTCAGACCGAGAAAAACCTTGAGACTGCTTTCGCAGGTGAGTCTCAGGCAAGAAACAAGTACACCTATTTCGCATCAGTTGCTAAGAAGGAAGGCTTTGAGCAGATAGCTGCTCTGTTCCTCAAAACTGCTGACAACGAGAAGGAGCACGCTAAAATGTGGTTCAAGGAGCTGGGCGGCATCGGAACAACCGCTGATAACCTTACAGCTGCCGCTGAAGGCGAGAACTACGAGTGGACCGATATGTACGAGGGCTTTGCAAAGACCGCTGAGGAAGAGGGCTTCCCTGAGCTGGCTGCTAAGTTCCGTGCAGTAGGTGAGATCGAAAAGCACCATGAGGAGCGCTACCGTGCTCTGCTTCACAATGTTGAGGCTCAGGAGGTATTCAAGAAGAGCGAGGTCAAGGTCTGGGAGTGCAGAAACTGCGG
>DGRP01000080.1 GCA_002391065.1 Ruminococcus sp. UBA4385
CGCGGGTCGTGCGGTGTTGCCTTGACAGTTATAGGAGGAGGCCGCCGATATGAACGATATGGATAAGAACAATGAGCTGAACGAGTACGCTCCCGATCTGTATGAGCTTGAAGACGAGAACGGAGAAAAGCACACCTTTGAGCTTCTCGATGCTATGGAGTATGAGGAGGAGAAGTACTATGCGCTCACTCCTTATTTTGAAGATCCTGCCGAGGCGCTTAATGCTCCCGGCGATCTGGTCATCTTAAAGTCCGAGTTTGATGAGAACAACGATGAAATACTTGTTTCGATCGACGATGATGACGAGTTTGAAAAGATCGGAAACATCTTCCTTGAGAGGATAAACGAAATGTTCGAGTTTGACGACGAGGACGAAGAATAAGAGCTTGTCAAGGCGTTTCCGGGCGGAAGCGCCTTTTTTGTGTCAAGATAAATAATGTACAATTATTTGTACGGAAATTTGCATAAATTTACTATTGATTATCCGAGCTGTATGTGGTATAATACAGTCAATAAAACAGAACACGTACTGCCTTGTACGACCAAGCACGGTTATTTAAATCCAACACTTATTTAAAGGGATCCGTACTCCGGTGCAGGATTGCAGACCTCCGCTGCTATTGCTGGTCACTAGTTAGCGACGTTGGGAGCGAGAAACCATCGGGACGCCTTACCCACCCTGCTTTTATGCGGGTTTATCCTCTGTGCGACGGCAAGGCGGTTCTTTTTTTGTCTTGACAAAAGCGTGCTTATATGGTAAAATGATTTTGTATTCAGCGGAGAGTCCGCATTCAGCTTATTGCGAAAGGAGTCGGCGCATTATGAAAAACGACGGAATTGATTATATCTGGACTGATAAGAAAAGAACTTTGTTCGGTCTTCCGATCTCGTTTACGAGGTATTTTCTGACCAAGGACAAGTTTATTACCAGAAAGGGACTTCTGAGAGTTGAGGAAGATGAGCTCGAGCTTTACAGAGTTATTGATAAGAAGCTTGTTCTGCCGCTTTTCCAGAGACTGTTCAAGTGCGGCTCTATAGTTATGAATGTGAAAGATGTTGATACTCCCGTCAAAGAAATAAAGAGTGTTAAGGCACCGAGAGATGTGCTGGCTCAGCTTGACAAGTACATCAACGCAAACCGTGACAAATACCGTGTAAGAGGAAGAGATATGGTCGGTGCCGATTACAGTCACGGCGACGGTGACGGCGAGGGAGATTTTGATATATTCTGATATTTACGGACAGACAATGCTCTGTCCGTTTTCGTTTGAGGTGGTTTTATGAACACTGAAAAGCTGCGCTTGCTTACATCGTGGCAGGAGCGTATTGCGGACACAAAAAAGCCTGTTTTTCTCTATGGAATGGGAAACGGTGCCGACAAGGTACTTAAACAGCTTGACAAGCTCGGAGTGAAATGCTCGGGAGTGTTTGCAAGTGAGGGCTTTGCAAGAGGTACGCTCTTTCACGGGCACAGGGTAACTACCCTTTCCGAAGCCGAAAAGGAGCACGGCGAAATGCTTATACTGCTTTCCTTCGGAACTTCTCTGCCTGATGTTATGGCTCATATTGACAGTATAGCCGAGCGTCACGAACTTATCGCTCCCGAGGTAAGCGTTATCGGAGAAAGTGCATTTGAAAAAAATATTTTTTTTGAGCATATAGCTGAGGCTGAAAAAGCTTACTCACTGCTTGGTGATGATATTTCAAGGCAGACATTTGAACTTCTGAGCGCTTATAAAATCACAGGAGAGCTGAGTTTTCTGAAACAGGCGTTTTCACTGAACACTGACGAGTCAAAGCTTGCAGATGTCCCCGAAAACGCTGTGTACTGTGACCTCGGGGCTTACAACGGTGATACGGTGCTCGAGTTCGTTCAGAGCTGCAATGGCAGATATAAAAAAATAATCGCCTTTGAGCCCGAGAAGAAAAACTTTCAGAAGCTGATAAGAAACACCTCTCAGCTTGATAATATTGAGTATTATAATGCGGCGGCATGGTCGCACAGGTGCGAGCTTAATTTCAGCTCGGGAGGCGGCAGACAAGGAGCTGTTTCCGACAGGGGCAGAACTGTCAGAGCACTGAGCCTTGATGAAGCACTGAAAGGCGGTCGGGCTGACATTATAAAGTACGATGTCGAGGGAGCAGATATCGAAGCCCTGAACGGCAGTCGGGAAACTATAAGATTTTTTAGTCCGAAAATTTGTACAGCAGCATACCATAGACCATACGATTACTTTACTCTCATAAATCACATCGACAGCATAAAGCAGGGCTGCCGCTTCACACTCAGGCAGGACATCTATTATCCTGCGTGGGAGACAAACATCACAGCAGAGATATGAAAAATCCGCAGGAACGCCCTGCGGATATTTTTATGTGTTAATTCTGTTAAAGTAAACAAAAAGCTCTTGCAATCTTACAATAAATAGTGTATAATGATAGTAACTTTTACCGCATCCCACAAGTGCGGCTGATCAAAGGAGGATCATTATGGCAAAGAACAGACTAATAGGCGATTATCCCGTTATCGGTATCAGACCGACTATCGACGGCAGAAGAGGTGCTCTCGGAGTAAGAGAGTCTCTTGAAGACCAGACCATGAATATGGCAAAGTCTGCCGCAAAGCTTTTTGAGGACAACCTCAGATACTCGAACGGCGAGCCTGTTAAAGTAGTAATCGCTGACACCACCATCGGCAGAGTTGCCGAGGCTGCTGCCTGCGAAGCTAAATTCAAAAAGGCAGGAGTTGACATCACGCTGACGGTAACTCCGTGCTGGTGCTACGGCGCTGAGACCATGGACATGGACAAGAACACTATCAAGGCTGTATGGGGCTTCAACGGAACCGAAAGACCGGGTGCTGTATACCTTGCATCAGTACTTGCTACACACGCTCAGAAGGGTCTGCCTGCATTCGGCATCTACGGCCACGATGTTTGCGAGGCTGATGATACAGAGATACCCGAGGACGTAAAGGAAAAGCTGCTCCGCTTCGGAAGAGCTGCAGTTGCAGCCGCTACCATGAGGGGCAAGTCCTACTTACAGATAGGCTCTATCTGTATGGGTATAGGCGGCTCGATAATTGACCCTGCATTTATAGAAGAGTACCTCGGAATGAGAGTTGAATCCGTTGACGAGGTAGAGATAATCAGACGAATGACCGAGGAGATCTACGATAAGGAAGAGTACGAGAAGGCTCTTGCATGGACAAAGGCTAACTGCAGGGAGGGCTTTGACAAGAACCCCGACTTCCTTCAGAAATCCCCCGAGGAAAAGGAGAAGGACTGGGAGTTCGTTGTAAAGATGATGTGCATCATCAAGGACCTTATGAACGG
>DGRP01000112.1:0-546 GCA_002391065.1 Ruminococcus sp. UBA4385
CTATCCAGCTGAGCTACTAGCGCATCAATTAACTATACTATTATATCACAGCAGACTGATAAAGTCAAGTGCGATTTAACTGAAAGTCGGAGCATTTTACAAATTATTCATATCAAAAGCCGACAGGCTCCTCACCTGTCGGCTCGATTTTTTATGCAAGAAGCTTCTTTGCCGATGCTATTTTTACTGACAGCGCAAAAATCTTCGCTGCAAGCTCCAGCTCCTCGATAGGAGGAAGCGTCGGTGCAATTCTGATGTTTGAATCATCAGGGTCTTTTCCGTAGGGGAAGGTTGCGCCCGCACCCGTCAGGACTACGCCTGCCTCCTTGCACAGACGGCAGACCTCTTTAGCACAGCCCTGCATTGTGTTGAAGCTGATGAAATATCCGCCGTTGGGCTTTGTCCAGCTTGCAATTCCAAGAGGCGCTATCTCACGCTCCAGCTCGTCAAGTACTGCCTTGAACTTAGGTGCAATGATAGCTGCGTGCTTCTTCATGTGCTCGGTCACACCGTTGAAGTCTCCGAAGAACTTAACGTGTCTGAGCT
>DGRP01000112.1:598-7663 GCA_002391065.1 Ruminococcus sp. UBA4385
GTGTCTGAGCTGGTTGATCTTGTCAGGTCCGATAGACTGAACTGTCATCAGTGACTTTACATAGTCAATGTTAGCCTTCGATGATGCGAACACTGCCACGCCTGCACCCGGATATGTCACCTTAGAGGTCGATGCGTACATCAGCACTCTGTCTTCGTTGCCTGCCTTCTTAGCCTCATCAAGCAGGTTCAGAAGTGTATCAGGTGTATCGCACAGGTGGTGGATACAGTAAGCATTATCCCAGAAGATCCTGAAGTCAGCAGCCGCAGTCTTCATTGAAGCCAGTCTCCTGACAGTATCGTCAGAGTAGGTTATACCTGTAGGGTTTGCGTACATAGGTACACACCAGATGCCCTTGATGCTATCGTCCTCAGCAACAAGCTTCTCTATCATATCCATGTCAGGACCGTTCTCGCCCGTAGGAATGTTTATCATCTCAAACCCGAACTTCTCGGTAATGAGGAAGTGCCTGTCGTATCCCGGTACAGGACAGAGCCACTTCAGCTTCTTATCCCTTGCCTGAACGCCCCAGGGCTCAGCACCGTTACCTGTTCCGAAAACAGTAAATTTTGCGATGTTATCATACATTATTGTAAGGCTGGAGTTTCCGAGCACCATGATCTCGTCCTCACTTACACCCAGCATAGGCGCAAACAGCTTTTTAGCCTCGGGCAGACCGTCTACAATACCGTAGTTGCGGCAGTCAGTGCCGTCCTCAGCATAGCAGTCAGCGTTTGACTTTACCGCTGTGAGCATTCCCTCAGTCAGATCAAGCTGATCAGCACCCGGCTTGCCCCTTGCCATGTTGAGCTTCAGACCCTTGGCCTTATAGCCGTCATATTCCTCGGTTGTCTCTTTCAGAAAAGCTTCGAGCTCGCTTTTCGACATTGCCTTTAATTCCATATCCGTGTCCTCCAAAGATGTTTCATTTTTACCTATATCATTCTATACTAAAACTTCTGATTTTGCAAGTGATTTCACTAAATCCTGCAAAAAATCAGAGTTTTTCACGAAAACAGGCGCCCGAATATGAATAAAAAGGGCAATTTGGATAATCATCTTTCAATCCGTCTGCGCCTGACAAGCCTTACAGTCTATGAAAGAAAACAAAGCCCTCTGATGATAAATCAGAGGGCTCAGTCTGTCGATAAACTCAAAATAGTGCAGATTTTGCCTCGTCAGGTCTGTACATTCGTACAGACAGCCTCGGCTGGGGAAGAGGAGAGGAGGGGCTTCGCCCCTTTGCCCCACTGGGGCTGTCGCCCCTGACCCCTTTTAAAAGAACTTTTGCAACAAGCAGAGCGGAGCGCATAGGTGCTCCGCTTTTCATGTTAATTAAGTTGACTTAAAAGGGCATCTATGCTATAATGTTCAAAACAGCGGAAGGAGCATAAGAATGAGCGCTTTTGTCGAATTTAATGACGTTAAGAAAATATACAAAACAGGCGAGGTCGAAATACAGGCTCTCGGCGGTGCAAGCTTTGAGATAGAAAAGGGAGAGTTCTGCGTTATCGTGGGTGCATCGGGAGCAGGAAAGACTACTATCCTCAATATCCTCGGCGGAATGGACACCCTGACCTCGGGAAGCGTTTTTCTTGACGGACGTGAGATATCAGCCCTCGGTAAAAAGGAGCTTACTGCCTACCGCAGATATGATATAGGCTTCGTGTTCCAGTTTTATAACCTTGTGCAGAACCTTACCGCTAAGGAAAATGTCGAGCTTGCAGCTCAAATCTGCCGTGACCCCCTTGATGCGGAGGAGGTACTCAGACAGGTGGGGCTTGGCGAGCGAATGAAGAATTTCCCCTCTCAGCTTTCGGGCGGAGAACAGCAGAGAGTTGCTATAGCAAGAGCCCTCTCCAAAAACCCGAAGCTTCTCCTCTGCGACGAGCCGACAGGAGCGCTGGACTATCAGACAGGAAAGGCAGTTCTGAAGCTTCTTCAGGACACCTGCCGCAAAAACGGAATGACCGTGGTCGTCATAACGCATAACTCGGCTCTGGCGGCAATGGCTGACAGAATAATCACCGTAAAAAGCGGAACAGTCGAAAGTATGAGGCTCAACACAGAAATAGTTGATGTCGAAAATATAGAGTGGTAATGCCGATGAAGTCAAAACTCAGAGTATCGACCCTGAGAGAAATTAAGGGCACCTTCGGACGCTTTATGGCGATACTTGCCATAATTGCTCTTGGTGTGGGATTTTTCTCGGGAGTGAAAATAACTACCGACGCTATGATAAACACTGTCGGCTCTTTTATGAATGAACAGCAGCTTTTCGACTACAGGCTCGTATCAACTATGGGCTGGGACGAGGACAACGCAGCAGCCTTCCGAAGCCATGACGATGTGCGCTCGGCAGAGGGGGCGTATTCTCTTGACGTTATCTTCGATACTGCCGGGGATACAGGCCTTGTGTTCAAAACGCATTCCCTCACCGAGGGCGTGAACGAGCCGAGCCTGCTGGAGGGCAGAATGCCAAAGGACAGCACCGAATGTCTTATGGACGCAAAGACAAGGTTTCAGGTGGGCGACAAGCTGAAGCTCAGTATCAAAAACCCGATAAACACGCTCAACTCCTTCCTGCCGAGGGAGCTTACTGTGGTCGGGCGGATATACTCGCCTTATTATGTGCATTTTGAAAGGGGCTCAACCTCTCTCGGAAACGGCACAGTCAACGGCTTTATCTATCTTGACAAATCGGCCTTTGATATGCAGGCATACTCCGAGATATTTGTAAAGCTTGACCACGATATGACGATCTACTCAGATGAGTACAAGGACTATATCTCCGACAAGGAGGACGAATGGCAGGCGCTTGCCGACACTCAGGCTGAGGAGCGTTATAACCGCATAATCGAAGAAAAGAGCGCTCAGCTTGAAGAGGGCAGAAAAAAGCTTGAAGACCTCAGAAAGAAAAGCGAAAAGGGAGCAGGCTCAAACATTTTTGCTTCCGTTGACGAGCAGATAGAGCAGGGAGAAAAAAGGCTCTCTGACGGCGAGGCGGCGCTTAAAGCACTGAAAAAGCCGCAGGCATTTCTCCTCGGCAGAAATACGAATATAGGCTATGCCTGCTTTGAAAATGATTCTCAGATAGTGGCACAGGTGGCAAGGGTTTTCCCGATATTTTTTATACTGGTTGCAGCCCTTGTATGCATGACTACAATGAGCCGCATGGTAGAGGAAAGACGTACCCAGATAGGCACACTGAAAGCTCTCGGCTACTCGGAGAGGGCTATTATGGGCAAGTTTACCTTCTACGCAGGCAGTGCCGCTGTGATAGGCTGCGTGCTTGGCTACGGAGTGGGCACAAACCTCTTCCCGAGGGTGATCTGGATGACCTACAAGCTTATGTACATAAAGCTTGATATGAAATATGTGTTCGGCTGGAGGCTTGCAGCCATTTCGGGAGCAGTTGCGCTTATCTGCTCGGTGGGAGCAGCATGGCTCTCGTGCAGATATGAGCTCGGCGAGACAGCCGCAGGCCTTATGCGCCCGAAGGCACCAAGAGCAGGCAAGAGGGTGCTGCTTGAACGTGTACCGTTTATCTGGAACAGAATGAAGTTTCTTCACAAGGTATCTGTCAGAAATATTTTCAGATATAAAAAACGCTTCTTTATGATGATAGCAGGAATAAGCGGCTGTACGGCGCTGCTTCTGACAGGCTTCGGATTAAAGGACTCGGTGGCAGGCTTTGCCGAGGCTCAGTATGATGAGATCATAACCGCCGACGCATCGCTGACACATATCACTCAGAACGGCACTATGCCCGATACCCTCAGAGAGACCCTTGAAAGCATCAATGCAAAGTATTCTCAGGTTTATTCAGGCTCGTGGGATCTGGTAAAAAAAGACCTCAGCAAGGGCATAAGCCTTGTCGCACCCGAGGATTTTGACAGTCTTAAAGGCTCGGTAAACTTTATGGATACCGACGGAAAAGCCCTCGAAGCCCCGACAGGCGATGAAGCCTTTGTAAGCGTAAGCATTTCGGAGCGCTGCAATGTGAAGGTCGGTGACGAGATAACGCTTCGTGATGAGGATATGCGTGAAATGAAGTTCAGGGTAAAGGCTGTGTTTGACAATCACGTTTATAATTATGTTTTCGTGCCCCACGAGGCTATGGAGCGTCAGCTTGGCGGACAGGTTGACCTGAACGAAGCCTTCATAAAATTCCCTAAGGGCACTGACATTTCACAGGCGCAGACAGCTCTCTCGGGAATGAGCGAGGTCACAAACCTGACTCTCTATAAAGACCTTAAAAAGAGGCTGACAGACTCAATGAGCAGTCTTGATTATGTGGTGCTGCTTGTAATAATCAGTGCGGCAGGACTGGCATTTATAGTGCTTTATAATCTTACGAACATAAATATCACCGAAAGGGAAAGAGAGATAGCAACGATAAAGGTGCTGGGCTTTTTCAAAAGCGAGACCTCAGCCTATGTGCTTCGTGAAAACCTGGTGCTGACGGCTCTCGGTATCGGGCTTGGGCTCGGTCTGGGAGTGCTTCTGCACCGCTTTGTTATGGCTCAGATAGTGGTGGATATGGTAAGCTTCAAGGTGAAGATACTGCCGATAAGCTTTCTCTACAGCGTGCTGCTGACCTTCCTGTTCGATATTGCGGTAGATTTATTTATGGGAAGAAAACTCGAAAAAATCAACATGGCCGAAAGCCTCAAGTCTGTAGAATAGTACCCGCGAGTTTTATCGGGGGAGACCCTTTTGAAAAAGGGTCCTCCCCCAAGCACTCCATTAAGGAATAAATCCTAATTATTAATAATCTAATAGTTATTTTCTGACCTATTCCTGTTTTCAGGGATAGGTCTTTAGGTTTTCAGCTTACCCAATTCAAGCTTCCCGATGCCCTTAAACACAAACTCGATCTTCTGAATAGTCTTACCCTCTGACTTAACCCTCTCGTGAACTATTATCTTTTCAATAAAAGTATTCATTATCTCGGAGTTAAGCTCGGGTATCTCTGTGTATTTCTTCGCAAGCTTGATGAACTTGTCTGCTCCTGTGGCTTTCTCTTTCATTTTGGAAATCGCAGCTTCAAGCTCTGCGATCTCGGCATCAAGAGCTTTTCTTTCATTAGCGTAGTCAGAATTCATTTCAGTGAATTCTTCCTCAGTAATAATCCCCTTTACCTTGTCTTCGTAAAGAGCTTTGGTTATCCTGAGAATATCAGCCACTCTGGCAGTTGCTTTGGCAAGTCTTCTCTGATTTGAAGCGGCTGCTTTTTTCATTTCCTTGTCTGTAGACTCGGTTATCATAGCCTTGAATTCAACTTCAAATCCGCCTGCAAGAGCTGTTACAAGTCTTATTGCAGTAAGGCTTTGCTCGTAAAGCGTTTTCTCACCTATAGTGTGAGGAGTGCATTTATCACTCTTGGCTCTGCGGTATTTTGAGCAGATGAAATAATGACTTTCTCCCGATTTTGTCTTGCTTGTATTTATCGTTAGCTTTGAACCGCAGTCTGCACAATACACAAGTCCCGAGAAAATGCTCTTGTAGCCCGATCTGGTCACTCTCTTTCTGTTAGACCTTATCTGATGGGCTATATCCCAAGTATTCTGATCGACTATCGCCTCGTGAGTGTTTGGAGTGAAGTGCTGCTTTTCGGGAGGATTCTTTATCCGCTTATTGATCTTGTATGACAGCACCTCTGTTTTCAGCGACAGCGTATGACCTGCGTAAACAGGATTGTCCAAAATGTCATTGACTGTACGTCCGCTCCATGTGTATGGGTGTTCTTTATCGACAGGCGTGATCTGCTTGCCTGTTTTCAGATAATAATAGTAATTGGGGGTATATATCTTTTCTTTTTCCAGCTTAGCTTTGATGTCTGCGACCCTTGCTCCTTGAGTGAACCATTCATAAATCTTTTTGACAACAGGAGCCGTTTCGGGATTTGTGACAAGATGCTTAGTTGGTGCGACAGGGTCCTTAATATACCCATAGGGAGGTTTCGTACCTACCCATTCGCCTCTTTGAGCTTTTGCCTTGTAGGTAACTCTTACCTTCTGGCTTGTCTGACGTACCCAGAACTCGTTTATGATATTGTAAAACGGAGCTATAGCAATGATGTTTGAATTTGGGTCAGCGGTGTCATAGCCGTCATTTACAGCTATAAATCTTATACCCATTCTCGGGAATCTATCCTCTGTCAGCAAGCCGACCTGAACGTGATCTCTGCCCAGTCTTGAAAGGTCTTTGACTATAATAGTTCCTATTGCACCCGATTGTGCGTCAATCATCATCTGATTAAAATCTGGTCTGTCAAATCTAATTCCCGAAACACCGTCATCAATATAGAATCGAGTGTTTGTAAAACCATTTTCTTCGGCATATTTCGTCAAAATATATTTCTGATTTTCTATACTATTACTTTCTCCAGAGGAATAATCCTCCTGCGAAAGCCGGCAGTATAGTGCCGTGATTTTTCCATTCGGCATAATATCCTTCCTTTCTAAGGATATGCCAAACCGACCGACATTCAGATCTGCCGGTCGGGGCTGGCAAATCTGAATGTTAATAATTGAGCTGTCTGCTTATCTCTTTTTCCAGTAAAGCTTTCAGTTTGTTTTGAATGTCTTTTTCTCCGTATCCACCTGCGGAAAGTATAATGCTTATCTCATATTTGGTATTGCCGATCGAGTTTACATAGCTGATGACTTGCTTTCCGCCGATGATCTCGGAGGTGATCCTTTCTGTTGTCATTTTCATGACGATCATCTCTCTTATGACCGAACAAGATCAAAGGAAATGTTATATATTTCTCTAAATTTCTGTCGGACAAAAACAACCCGACGTCTCCAATGCGTTTCTGTGATAGAAACGTTTTTTATTTTTTCTTAAGATGTATCAGCAAATGTACATCTTCCTATTATTGATATCCCTTTCAAAAATCTTTTGTCCTATCAAAATCTATTCGATATTCTCGATGACTTATCCACCTCAAACGAATATCTGTATATTACAGTCATGATTACTGCAATAGTCATTAGTACAGGTAATTATCGACAACAACGCACTCTCTGTTATGACCAAGCATAACTGATACTGCGT
>DGRP01000131.1 GCA_002391065.1 Ruminococcus sp. UBA4385
CAGGGGTCGTGCGGTATTGCCTTAAGACAGTATGTCTTATTAACAGTTTATCATATTTACAGCTTGTTTTCAAGTAGAAAACGAAAAAGTTACAGAATGTAAATTTTTTTGGCTCAACCCCCTTGTGTTTGAAAAAAAAATGTGCTATAATAACTATATATGACTTTAGCGTATGTATTGACTATCGGTTTAATTTGAAATATTGGAGTAACGAACTATGATGGATTCTATTGCATCTGTAATAAATTCAATATGGGGCGTTTTCAGGTCGATAGGGCTGAATGATATCGTTGATATCTTTCTTCTTTCGCTGATAATCTATTATGGCATAAAGCTTATCCGTGAGACAAGAGCACAGCAGCTTGCAAAGGGTATTCTTATACTGATTGCCTGCTATTTGCTGGCGGTAGTGTTCAACCTGCAAACTATAAGGTTCATTCTGAAGATATGCTTCCAGTGGGGCTTTCTGGCACTTATCATTATGTTCCAGCCTGAGCTTCGGCGTATACTTGAGAAGGTCGGAAGAACGAACTTTTTAGGTCTCAGCGGTATCTTTGCACCCGAGGGCGATGAGCTTACGGAAAAGTGGAAGAAGGCTATAGAAGCTGTATGCGATTCAGCGGCTAACCTTAGCTCGACCAAGACAGGCGCACTCATTATACTTGAACAGAAAACAAAGCTCGGCGAGCAGATCGCCACGGGAACAGTGCTCAACTGTGAGCCTTCCCCCCAGATATTCGGAAATATCTTTTTCCCGAACACACCTCTTCATGACGGTGCTGTAATAATCCGTGACGGCACTATACTGGCGGCGGGCTGCTTCCTTCCGAGACCTCAGAAGGATGAGCTTATCAATAAGCAGCTTGGCTCACGTCACCGTGCGGCTATAGGTATGAGTGAGAACTCTGACGCTATAGTTGTGGTAGTGTCTGAGGAGACGGGAAATATCTCCGTTGCCGAAAACGGAGAGCTGACAAGAGGCTTCAGCAAGGATTCACTGAAAAAGCTTCTTGACAGCAGAATTCTTTCCGAGACTGACCCTAATTCCATCAGGGAAGCATCTTTGGCAGGGAGGGTGATCTCGAAATGGAAAAAGTAAATAAAGAGAAGACTGTAAAGAAAGTCAGAAAGCACGGCTCGGATTTCGTGCTGAGAATAGTGTCTATAATCTTTGCTGTAATAATCTGGTTTGCAATGTCGATCACCCAGTATCCGACCATAAACAGGACCTTCACAAAAGTGCCTGTGACCTTCTCTCTTGAGGGAACTCAGGCAAAGGAGAAGGGCTTGTCCGTTCTGAATAAAGACGAGGTAGATGACATTACTGTTGAGGTCGAGATCTCAGGTATGAACTACGAGATAGGCGGATATACCGCATCTGACCTGATAGCAACTGTCGATGTAAGCGAGGTTTCAAAAGAGGGTACTTATGATCTGAATATTGATGTCAGGTCTGCTCATGCTACGGACAAAGTGACTATTACCTCGGTTACACCCGATACGGTAAACGTAACCTTTGATAAGATAACCACAAAGAAAATTCCTGTAGTTTCCGAAGCGCCTCTTGTAACAGCAATGGACGGCTACACTCTGCGTGATACTACAGTAAGCCCCGATTCGGTGACTATCGAAGGCCCTCAGAACGATATTGATAAGATCAGCAAGGCGGTAGTAAGCATTTCAAAGTCTGCACAGCTTAATGATGAGATGTCAATGACAACAGATGAATATGCTTTCTACGATGATGATGACAATATCGTGGCTGCCGAAAAGGTAAAGCTCACCGATACAAAGAGCTTTAAGGTTGACTTCGTTGTTTATAAGAAAAAGACTATGAATCTTGGTGTTACGGTTGAGAATGCTCCGTCATATTTCGATAAGAGCACGCTTCCGATGATTCTTTCCGAGAAATCTGTATCAGTGGCAACACCCGACCTTGACGCAGAAGCAGAGCAGACTGTTATTATCGGCTCGGTAGACCTTACCTCTATTGACCTGAAAAACACCTATAGCTTTGAAGTTCCTCTGGCTTCGGGAGAAGCAAATATGAGTGGTGAGGATCACGTTACGGTAAGCTTTGACGATGAGGGCTACACCTCAAAGAACTTTACTCTTACGAGCGATCATTTTGTAGCTGTAAATAAGCCTTCGGGAAAAGACGTTGTATATGATACAAAGAAGCTTTCCTCGGTTACGGTATATGGACCTGAGGACGTGATAGCAAAGCTTACAGACGATGACCTGTATGCAGAGATCGACCTTGCAAGTATCAAGTCTAACGGCTCGTATACTAAGAATGCGATGATCTATTCACCTAAGTTTAACAGCATCTGGGGCTATGGCTCGAATGAGGTGCAGGTAGTGGTGTCAGATGTTCAGCCTGTTGAAGACACAGACAGCACGGAAGAATAACACAAAAGCCTGAGAGAGTAAGTGCTCTCAGGCTTTTTCATTACATGAAACGGAGATAATATGGCAGTAATAATAGCGTCAGTCAGTGCTCCTGTCGGGGCATCGGAAGAGGAAATATTTCAAAAAGCGCTCTCTAAAGCAGGTATCAGTTCAAAGGCTGAGTGTCATATCCACAAGACCTCTCTTGATGCAAGAAAAAGGGATAATATTCATTATGTACACTCTGTCTATGCCGAGCTTCACAATGAGCGCCTTGAAAAGAAGCTTGCGGATAAGAAAAGCTTTGTCACTATAGTTGAAAAGGGCGGATATGAGCCTGTTGTCTCTGCGGCACAGGTAAGCGGCAGAGTAGTTATAGCAGGCTTTGGTCCTGCGGGAATGTTTGCAGGACTTGCACTCGCTGAGCAGGGCTACAGACCGCTGATACTGGAGCGTGGTCAGCGTGTTGAGGAGCGTGTAAAAGCAGTTGGAAGCTTTATGTCAGGCGGCGAGCTTGATGAGAACTCCAATATCCAGTTCGGCGAGGGCGGTGCAGGAACGTTCTCTGACGGAAAGCTTACCACCAGAATAAAAGACCCTCTCTGCCGATATGTTTCAGAGCAGCTTGTGCGCTTCGGTGCTCCCGAGGAGATACTCACAAAGGCGAAGGCGCATATCGGAACCGATAAGCTCAGGGGAATAGTCAAGGCACTCAGAGAGCGTATAGAGGAGCTTGGCGGTGAGGTACGCTTCGGTACAAAGCTTACAGATATAGAGCTTAATGACGGAAGGATAGCAAAGGTCTCCTTTGAGGGCGGTGAATGTGAGTGCTCGGCACTGATACTTGCGATAGGACACAGCGCAAGAGATACCTTTGAGCTGTTAGCTTCAAAGGGTATTTTCCTTGAAGCGAAGCCCTTTTCCGTAGGTGCGAGGATAGAGCACCTGCAAAGTGCAGTCGATGAAAGCCTTTATGGCGAGCACGCAGGCGACCCTATGCTCCCGAAGGGTGAGTATCAGCTTTCATGGCGCAATGCCGATGGCAGGGGAGTGTATACCTTCTGTATGTGCCCGGGGGGCTATGTAGTGCCTGCCGCTTCTGAGAGGGGCGGAGTGGTCACCAACGGAATGAGTGAGTTTGCCCGTGACGGAAAAAACGCCAATGCGGCTGTAGTGGTCGGAGTTTCGCCGTCTGATTTCGGCTCGGGAGTGCTTTCGGGAGTTGACTTTGCAAGGCAGATAGAGCAGCGAGCCTATAAGCTGACAGGCAGCTATAAAGCCTGCGGGACTACAGTAAAGGGCTTCCTTGAGGGCAGACCCTCACTGGATACAGCACTTTCGGCAACCTATTCGTTAGGTCTTGAGCCTGTTGAATACAGAGAGCTTTTCCCAAGCTTTGTGACCGCAATGCTTGAAAATGGTCTGGGAGAATTCTCGAAGAAAATGAAATGCTTCGGCGACGGCTCAGCCCTTCTTACCGCACCCGAGACAAGGACAAGCTCACCTGTTCGTATTACAAGAACAGATAAGCTGTGTTCTCTCAGTGCAGAGAATCTGTATCCTGCAGGAGAGGGTGCAGGCTATGCAGGCGGCATAATGTCCGCCGCTGTTGACGGACTCAGATGTGCCCTTAAACTAATGGAAACACAAGCGCCGTAAAAAAACAGCCGACCGCTTTTACACGGTCGGCTGTTCTGTTAAGGAGAAGTTTTATTTGATCTCAAGTCTTCTTGTTTCAGGCTTTTCCTCTATAATCTTTGGCAGAGCAAGCTCTAAGATGCCGTTCTTGTACTCGGCTTCGATCTTGTCAGCGTCAATGCCTGTAAGGTCAAAGCTTCTCTGATAAGAGCCGAAGGTTCTTTCACGGCGGATATAGTTATCATTCTTCTTGTCTTCTGCCTCAGCCTTGTGCTCGGCGGAGAGTGTCAGCGTATTGCCTGTAATATCAAGCTTGATGTCCTCTTTATCAAAGCCGGGGAGCTCAGCCTCCATAAGGTACCTGTCGCCCTCGTCCTTTATATCTGTCCTGAATGACCTTAGCTGCGGAGCTTTGAAAAAGTCGTCCTCAAAATCGTGAAATGCATTAAACAGATCGTAGCTTCTTCTTTCAAATGGTGTAAGTGCAAACATATAAATGCCTCCTGTATTTTTATTTAAAGACTTTTGATGCGTGAGTTTCATTAGTCTTTTTAACTTAGTTTATGTGCGAAATTGATTTTTATTCTTTGTTTTCCATCGGTCTCATTTCCTTTCGTTTGATTATATATTAAAGCTCTTGTGTGTTCGGTTTGTGATAATTCTGCGTCAGATAGCTGAAAATTAGCACTCTGGCTTGTAGAGTGCTAGCAAATATGGTTTATAAGTGCTAAATTTATTTTTGCTCTTTACAATTCGTAGAAACTGTGCTATAATTAGTCAGATTTGTTTTTATAAGGAGAAAATATAATGAAAAAAAGAATTCTTTGTTCAGCTCTTGCAGCAGTGCTTTCACTTGCGGGCTGCGGAACTTCAATAGGCAGTGATGACAATAAGGTAACTGTAGCAACTGACACTGAAAACTCAGTTGTTTCAGGCGATACTCAGAAAGCCGAGGAGGAGACTACCACTACAACAACTACTACAACCACTACCACTACGACACTGGTTACAACCTCAGCACCCGTTGAGGTCGAGACTTATGACTATATAAGCGGCTGTATTGTTGCTGACATCGGTACTCCGCTTGTAAGGGCTATGGAGGGCTATTACTACAGCTCCGATGTCGGTGACTACCTCGCTGAAACGGTTGATAATTTCGCAGCAGCAGTGGGCGGAGATACTAAAACCTACCTTATGTGCATACCGTCCTCGCAGGCATTTTACACTCCTGCCGAGCTTCAGGGCGAATATGCCGATCAGTCGGAAAGTGCTCAGGATACATACGGAAAGCTTAAAAACGCTGAGGGCGTTTTCGTAAATCAGTTTTTGAACGAGCATAAGGCAGAGTATCTCTATTCAAGGAGCGACTATCACTGGCAGCCGCTTGCAGCCTTTTATTCCGCAAGGATATTTGCCGAGCAGGCAGGCGTTCCCTTTGCCGAGTACAACACCTATGAGAAGGTAGACAGAGAGGGCTATCTCGGGGCATTTTATACCGTCAATGATATCGAGGCTCTTGCCGAGTACCCCGATACCTTCACCTATTACAAGCCTGCAAACCTTGATAAATGCTCATTCCTGTCACATGACAGCTATTTCAATGAGGGCTATGAAACATCGCTCTTCTTTGAGGACAACGATATAAGCTCAAGCTATACCGTGTTTGTCGGCACAGATGATCAGATCCTTGAGGTCAATACAGATGCGGACAACGACAGAGTGCTTGTTATCTTTAAGGACAGCTACGGAAATGCACTTCTGCCTTTCCTGACCTCGTCATTCTCGAAGATCTATCTCTGCGATACAAGATTTTTTGAAATCAGTGCAGTAAACTTCTGTCAGCAGGTTGGTGCTACAGATATTCTCTTTGCACTGGGCTCTGCGTCATCAACAAGCTATGACAAAATAGGCTATATTGAGGATATAATGTACTGACCTTTCAGCCGCCCGTTTTTCGGGCGGCTTTTTTATCCTTTTCAGCGATTGACAAGAAGCTTATATTGTGATATAATAAACTAGTATATCTGTGTGCATATTTTGCCGCAGTTTTATCTAATAGGAGGTCAAACTTATGCAGTTAAATGGTTCGGACGTAATTATCGAATGTTTGTTGGAGCAGGGAGTAGATACTGTTTTCGGCTATCCGGGAGGAGCTGTTCTCAATATCTATGATGCACTTTATAAATACTCTGATAAGATCAGGCATATCATCACAGCCCATGAGCAGGCAGCCTGTCATGCAGCTGACGGATATTCCAGAACAACAGGCAGAACAGGAGTAGTTATAGCTACCTCAGGCCCGGGAGCAACTAACCTTGTAACAGGTATTGCAACCGCATATATGGACTCTATTCCGCTGGTTGCTATCACAGGAAATGTTCCGAGGTCTCTTTTAGGCCTTGATTCCTTCCAGGAGGTTGACATCACAGGTATTACTATGCCTGTAACAAAGCATAACTATATTGTCAAAGATCCTGCGAAGCTTCCCGAGATCATCAGAGAGGCATTCTATATTGCAAATGAAGGCAGAAAAGGCCCTGTCCTTATTGATATACCCAAGGATATTACTGCTGCAATGATCGAGTATGAAAGAAAAGAGCCAAAGCCTATTGTAAACCACAATCCCGAGGGCATCAATGCCGAGATCGACGAGGCAGTTGAGCTTATCAAGGCTGCAAAGAAGCCTTTTATATATGCAGGCGGCGGTGTTGTATCCTGTAATGCTGCTGATGAAATGGCAGAGCTTGTTGATAAGATCAATGCACCTGTATCATTGTCGCTTATGGGTCAGTGTGCCTTTGATAATACAAGAGATGAGTACATCGGAATGCTTGGTATGCACGGCACAAAGACCGCAGCTCTCGCCCTTAACGGCTGTGACCTGCTTATAGTTCTGGGCTCACGTTTTTCCGACAGAGTGCTCTGCAATCCTAATACCTTTGCAGTAGGCACAAAGATCATCCATATCGAGATAGACCCTGCCGAGATAGGCAAGAATATAGACGTTTATCACCATATCACAGGCGACCTTGAGTACGTTCTCGCTGAGATCACAAAGAAGCTTCCTCAGCTTGAGCACAAGGAGTGGATGGAGCAGATCGCCGAGTGGAAAAAGCTCTATGCCCTCAGAATGATGCCTATCGAGAGAGAGGACGAGGTTCTCCCTCAGGACGTTATCGAGGAGCTCGACAGACAGACCGCAGGAAAGGCTATAATCACTACCGAGGTAGGTCAGCACCAGATGTGGGCAGCACAGTTCTATAATTTCAGATGCGAGAGAAGCTTTGCTTCAAGCGGCGGACTGGGCACTATGGGCTACGGCTTAGGTGCGGCTATGGGCTCTAAGGTCGGCAACCCCGACAGAGAGGTCATCAATATCGCAGGAGACGGAAGCTTCTTTATGAACTGCAATGAGCTGTCCTCGCTTGCAAAGCACAAGATCCCGATAATTGAGCTTGTATTCGAGAATGACGTTCTCGGTATGGTAAGACAGTGGCAGAGGCTTTTCTACGGAAAGAGATTCTCGCAGACAACTATCGACCGCGGAACTGACCTTATGAAGCTTGCAGATGCCTTCGGAGTTGAGGGTATCCGCATAGTGAACAAGAACGAGATCAGAGACGGCATTGCAAAGGCTCTGAAGCTTGCTTCTGAGGGCAGGCCTGTTCTTCTTGATGTTATCATTAATAAGGACGTAAACGTTCTTCCTATGGTTCCTGCAGGCGCAGATGTTTCCGAGCCTATTATGGAAATCGATCTTGAAGAGTCCTGATTGTTGGACAGTAAATATATATTTAAGGGTGAAATTATGTACGATTATAATACCTCCATCGTCAGCCTCGGCGATGCGAATTACCTCTCAGCCGTGTTTGACAAGGCCGAAAAGGAAAAGGAGCTCAGCATTGTATATCTGGGAGGTTCAATAACTCAGGGCTGTCATGCTCAGACTGAGGATAAAAGATATGTAAACCTTTCAGCCAAATGGTGGGAAAGCCGTTTCCCCGAAACAAAGCTCAGCTTCTTCAATGCGGGAATTGGCGCTACAACATCTCAGTTCGGAGCTGCAAGAGCTGATGAGCACGTTCTTGACAAGAAGCCTGACCTTGTGTTCGTTGAGTTTTCCGTCAATGATGATAACACTCAGCTTTTCCGTGAGACTTATGAAAGCCTTATCAGAAAGCTTCTGAAAGCGCAGTCTGTAAAGGCGGTTGTTGTTATCAATAACCTTTTCTATGAAGACGGACACAACGCACAGGAGATACATAACGAGATAGCAAAGCACTACGGTCTGCCGATAGTGAGTGTGCGTGACTATATCTATCCCCATATAGCTTCGGGAGAGGAAAAGCGTGAGGACTATACCACCGATATGCTCCACCCGAACGATAAGGGACACGCTATGATAGCATCGCTTATCTGTAATCTCCTTGATAAGGAGCTCGAAAACAGGATAGCTGAGCCTGTAAAGCCTACTCTTAAAGCACCTGTTACTGCAAGCCGCTATGAGGACGCAGTACGTTATCAGAACAAGTCTCTGAACATAAAGAGCGAGGGCTTTACCGCAGATACGCATGAAGCGTCACAGTGGTGTGACCCGTTCAAGGACGGCTGGACAGGCTGGAAAAAGGGCGCTAAGATAAGCTTCCTTATAAAGGGCAGTATCATAATGATACAGTGGAGAAAAACCATAAACAAGCCTGCCCCGAAGGCTTATGCTGTAATAGACGGCAGATATAATGAGCGTGTTATTTTAGATGCTAACTTCGATGAGGACTGGGGCGACCTTTGCGCTCTGACAACTATTTCCTCAAATGCAGGAAGCGGTCTGCACACTCTTGACATTGTTATTGATGAAGAGGGCAGAGAGGAAAGCCCGTTTATGGTTATCTCAGTCATTTCCGCAGGAAGAGACTGAATGGAAAAATTTTGAGTTGGTGCAGGTATGACAAATCTTAAAAATATACTTAAAAGAGTTAAGGCTCTGGTTATTTTCAGGGGACTTTATAATGACAAGGTTTTTGAATCGTTTATCAGAGCGATAGACAGTGCGGTTTCGGGTGATACAGACAAGGCAGTGTCCGACTACTGTGAGTTTGCTTCCGATCTATATGAGAAGGGCGATGACCTTACCGAGTACCTTCTGAATATAACGCTGCAGGACGAGAACATTTATACCTACCGCAGGGGCGAGGGCTCAAAGACAGGTATGATGCTCGATGAGTGCCTTGCAAATGAGCTTATGGTGCTTGAGGAGCTATCACAGGTGCAGAGCTCAGAGATAGCTGCTAAAATCGGCTATGACGAGTTTCTTCCGCGCTACAGCACAAAACAGACAGACTTCTCTCAGGTGTATGCTGAGCGTATGCACAGAATAGGGGAGTTCGGCTACGGGGTATACTCACGTCACAATGTATTTGTTCTGAAAAACAATGCTATTACGCCTGTTGAGTATCCCGATCCTATAAGCCTTTCACAGCTTCATTGCTATGAGGCGCAGAGAAACGAAGTTATTGATAACACTCTTGCGTTTCTTTCCGGAAAGCCCGCAAACAACGTACTTTTGTACGGCGACTGCGGAACAGGCAAATCCTCAACTGTAAAGGCTATAGCAAATGAATATGCATCAAAGGGTCTGAGGCTTATTGAGCTTAAAAAGAAACAGCTTCACTCAATTCCCGATATAGTTGAAAACATCAGCCGAAATCCGCTTAAATTCATAGTATTTATAGATGACCTCTCCTTTACCGAGGACGATGATGACTTTGCAGCACTGAAAGCAATGCTTGAGGGCAGTGTATCCTCGTCGGCAAAGAATCTGCTTATTTATGCGACCTCAAACAGACGTCATCTTGTGCGTGAGACCTTCTCTTCCCGTGAGGGCGATGAGGTGCATCTCAGAGACACTATGCAGGAGTTTTTGTCTCTGTCTGACCGCTTTGGCCTGACGGTAACCTTCCAGAAGCCCGATAAGGCTGTGTTCCTCGAAGTGGTAGAAAAGCTTGCTGAGGAATATGACGTTCAGATGCCGAGAGAGGAGCTCTTCATGCGTGCCGAGCGTTTTGCACTTGGCAAGGCAGGCAGGTCTCCGAGAGCAGCAAAACAGTTTATTGAGTTTCTGAAAGGCAGTGAGCAAGATGCTTGAATTTGTACTGTGCGAGAAAGATGATGACCTTCAGCTTGCAGCTGCGCTTGCAGATGAAATCTGGCACGAGCATTTCCCGGGGATAATAACCCTTGCCCAGACCGATTATATGGTTGGGAAGTTTCAGTCCTTTGAGAGCATGAAGGAGCAGGTGGCAAATGAAAGCTACAGCTACTATCTGATTATAGCTGACGGTGAGGCTGCAGGCTACTTTGCAATTGTCCCGAAGCCCGACGGAACTCTCTTTCTCTCAAAGCTGTATCTCAGGCGAGAGCAGAGAGGCAAGCATTATTCTACCGAGACCTTCCGCTTTATCTGTGATAAGGCAAGGGAGCAGGGGCTTAAAAGTGTGTGGCTGACAGTGAATAAAAACAATGATAAAGCGATCAACGCATACAAGGCGTTCGGAATGACAGTCTCCAAGACACAGCAGACCGACATCGGAGAGGGCTTTATCATGGACGATTATGTTTTTGAGAAAAAACTATAAAACTATCCCCCTGTCAGCGGCAGGGGGAATTGTGTAAGGAGTGATAAAATGGTTTACGCAGGAATAGTTGCGGGCGGCAGCGGTACACGAATGAAAAATGCACCTCTGCCAAAGCAGTTTTTAGACATAGGCGGAGAGCCTGTAATAATCAGAACGGTAAAGGCTTTTGTTTCTGTTGCGCAAATCGACAAGGTTATCATCGGCATAAAGCCCGATTATTATGATTATATGTCGGAGCTTTTAGATAAGCATTCAATTGACCGTGAAAGGGTCATGCTTATTAACGGCGGCAAGGACAGAAACAGTACTATACTTAATATCATAAAACTTATAAGGTCGCAGTACGGTATTGCCGATGAAGATATTATCCTCACTCACGATGCTGTACGCCCCTTTGTAAACGAGCGCACAATTACAGAAAACATATCATCTGCCCGTGAGCACGGTGCCTGCGGAACTTATATCCCCTCGGCGGATACGATCATAGCTTCACAGTCGGGCTCTTATGTTGACAAAACGCTTGACCGTCGTGTGCTCTGGCAGGCGCAGACACCCCAGAGCTTTGACCTTAAACGTCTTGACGAAGAGATCTCTAAGCTTTCCGAAAGCGAGCTTGAAGCTCTGACCGATACCTGCTCGGTGTTCACCCGGATAGGTGTACCTATCAGGATAGTTGAGGGCGACAGGCTGAACTTCAAGATAACGACTGATGAAGACTTAAAGCTTGCCGATGCGCTTGCATCGAAATAATAAGAAAGACCCGACACGCAGTCGGGTCTTTCTTATGTGTATTACTTGATACCGTACTTTTTAAGCAGTGCCTCGATCTTGCTGTGAGGGTCAATAACCTGCGAAATCGACTTGTCATGGTTGAGCGATGCAATAAAGTAAGCAATGTACTTTGAGCAGTCAACATCATGGAACCACGGTGTTTCGAGAAGGTCAGGTCTTCTGTAGGTGAGGTTAGTTCCGAATACGCCGTCGATAATGCCGTCGGCATAAGCCTTGTTGAACTTGTCCAGACCGTTAGTGAAGATAGGATATGTAGCGTAGCAGTATATCTTGTTTGCCTTTCTCTTCTTGAGCTCCAGCGCAACGTCGAGCATTGACTCGCCCGAAGAAATAATATCGTCAGCAATGAAGATATCCATTCCTGCGCAGTCACGTCCTATGTACTCATGTGCAACGATGGGGTTTCTGCCGTTTATGATCGTAGAGTAGTCACGCCTTTTATAGAACATTCCGAGGTCAACGCCCAGTACAGAAGCATAATACATATTCCTGTTGATAGCGCCCTCGTCAGGGGATACGATCATAAAGTGGTTCTTATCGGGCTTGAAGTCATCAAGTGCCCTGAACATAGCCTTGAGTACCTGATAAGAAGGAATGATATTGTCAAAGCCCATAAGCGGAACAGCATTCTGCACTCTGGGGTCGTGAGCGTCAAATGCTAAGATGTTCGATACTCCCATAGCCTGAAGCTCCTGCAGAGCAACTGCGCAGTCGAGAGACTCTCTGTAGTTTCTTCTGTGCTGTCTGCCGCCGTAAAGCGAAGGCATAATAATGTTTATTCTGTGAGCCTTGCCGCTTGCAGCCTGAATTATTCTTTTCAGATCCTGATAGTGGTCATCGGGAGACATAGCATTTTCATGACCGAAATAGTCATAAGTACAGCTGTAGTTTCCCATATCGCAGAGAATAAACAGGTCATCACCTCTTATAGTCTCCTTGATAAGTCCCTTTGCATCACCTGATGAGAATCTCGGGCACTCATTTTCAATAAGGAAGGTATCCTTGAAGTGCTCATTCTCATTAGCCCACATTGTAAGGTAGCTGTCTACCTTCTTGCCGAGCTCCTCAGCACTTTTCATAGCGATGAGCCCGAGGGGCGCAACTCTTGAACCATTGTCAAACAGTACGTTTTCCGCATTACCCATGATCGTTAGTCCTCCTGTATTTTATTATTCGGATCAATAACATACTACTATTATACTTTATTTTCGACCTTTTGGCAATAGGTTTTTGAAAGTTTATAATTTTTTTGTCATTTACACAAATTTTAGCCAAATTGAGCGTTAGATTTGACTAATTATTTCAGCAATTGAGTTCTATAATGAAAAGTTTATGAACCGTTTAAAAAACTCTTGCGTTTTGGCTTGAAATGATATATAATAAAATGGTATAGGTATGTAAATATAACTTAGTAAGGAGTAAATTACCATGACAAGAACACAGAGATACTTTACAGAAATAAAAAACAAGAGGGTAGCCTTCATCGGTGTGGGTGTCAGCCATACCGAGCTTATAAAGGTATTCCTCAGCAGAGGCGTTAAGTGCGTAGTCTGCGACAGGAAAGACGAAGATGAGTTCGATGAGCTCATCTATGAGGAGCTTTCAGCAAAGGGCTGTGACTTCTCCCTCGGCGAGAATTACCTTGACGCTATCTTCAATTGTGATATAGTTTTCAGAACACCGGGAATGTACTATAATGACCCCGTTCTTACCAAGGCAAGAAAGCAGGGTATCGTTATCACCTCAGAAATGGAAACATTTTTTGATCTTTGCCCCTGCCGTACCTTCGGAGTAACAGGCTCGGACGGAAAGACCACAACAACTACTCTTATCAGTGAGCTCCTCAGAGCAGAGGGCAAGAGAGTACATCTCGGCGGCAACATAGGAAAGGCGCTCCTTCCGATAGTTGAAACTATGGCAGAAACAGACGTTGCGGTAGTCGAGCTTTCAAGCTTCCAGCTTATTTCTATGAGAAGCTCGCCCATGACTGCGGTTATAACAAACATCACTCCCAACCACCTGAACGTTCACGGCACAATGGAGGAGTACATCGGGGCAAAAACCAACATCATCGCACATCAGAACGGCTACTCAAAGACCGTTCTTAACGAGGACGATGAAACCACTATCGGGCTTGCCGATATGGTAAGAGGAAAGCTCTGCACATTCTCTCTCAAGCATCAGGTACAGAGGGGAACTTATCTCAGAGATGACGGAATGCTCTGCTATACCGAAAACGGTCAGGACACACCTATCGTTCATAAAGATGATATCCGTATTCCGGGTATTCATAATGTAGCAAATTATCTTGCGGCTATCTGTGCGGTATGGGGCGAGGTAAGCATTCAGAGCATAGTTTCCGTTGCAGAGAACTTCGGCGGAGTTGAGCACAGAATTGAGTTCGTAAGAGAAAAGGGCGGAGTTAAGTGGTATAATGATTCTATCGCTACAAGCCCTACAAGAGTTATAGCAGGTCTTAACTCATTTAATCAGAAGCTTATTGTTATTGCAGGCGGCTATGACAAGAAGATACCCTTCGAGCCCCTCGCTGAGCCTGTAAACAAAAATGTTAAGACCCTGATTTTAATGGGCGTTACCGCTGATAAGATCGAGGCGGCAGTTACTGCAAGCCCTCTTTATCCCGACAGCGGACTGAAAATTCTCAGAGCCGAGAGTATGGAGGACGCAGTCGCAATTGCTGACAAGATAGCCGATGAGGGCGACATAGTAACCCTCTCGCCTGCCTGCGCAAGCTTTGACGCTTATCCAAACTTTGAGGCAAGGGGCAGACACTTCAAGGAGCTTGTAAGGGCACTTTGATAACAGTCTTGAAAATTGGACAGATAATATTTTGAAAAGAGAAGTTTTATGGACATAAAAGAACTGATATGCAAGCTGACCGCACCTATGGGTGTATCGGGGGCTGAGAAAATGGCTGCTGATACAGCGGCAGAGCTTTTAGCACCGTTCGGAGAGGTCAGTGTTACAGCGCTGGGCAGTGTTATCTGCAAGGTCGGTGAGCACAGAGAGGGCTTGCCCTCGCTGCTTTTAGATGCACATATTGATGAGATCGGAATGATAGTGACCTATATCACAGATGACGGCTTCTTAAAGGTCGCAGCCTGCGGCGGAATTGATGCAAGAGTTCTGCCTGCAAGTGTTGTGACGATTTACGGAAAAGAAAAGCTAAAGGGTGTAATAACCTCAGTGCCGCCGCATCTCAGTGATGACAGCAGCGAAGTTCCCGATGTTGATGCTGTCTTTATAGATACGGGCTTTACGAAAGCAGAGCTTAAAGATAAGGTAAAGCTTGGCGACAGGGTTCTAATTGAAAATGATCCTGTCCCGCTTATCGGCGGAAGGCTTACCTCAAAGGCGCTTGATAACCGCTGCGGCTGCGCCTCTGTAATAAGGGCACTGGAGCTTGTCAAGGACAAAGAGAGCGCATACAATGTGACAGTTCAGCTTTCCACAGGAGAAGAGGTCAATCAGCGCGGTGCTGTGACCGCTGCCTTCAGGGAGAATTTTGATGAAGCAATAGTAGTTGATGTTACCTTCGGTGTGTGTCACGGAGAGCCCGAGGCTGATTATTCACAGCTTGGAAAAGGACCTGCTGTCGGTATATCATCATCGCTGTCGGAGGAGCTTTCAGACAGGCTTATAAAGCTTGCGGAGGAGGAAAGCATACCCTGTCAGCTCGAAGTTATGGGCGGCAAAACAGGCACAAATGCTGATTCCGTAAGTATTTCAAGGGCAGGTGTAAGAACAGTTACCCTGTCAATACCCGAGCGATATATGCACACTCCTGCCGAGGTCATCGACCCTGAGGACTGCGAGAACACAGCAAGGCTTATATCAGCCTTCATCACAAAGGGGAGGGCTTGATATGCTGAAAGATATATTAAAGGAGCTCTGCTGTCTTGACGGTATCTCGGGAAGAGAGAACGAGGTCCGTGAGAGGATAATCTCTCTCATTGGCGATAAGGCAGAGGTAAGAACTGACAATCTTGGGAACGTGATAGCCTTCTGCAAGGGAAAGAAAACACCTTCCAAAAAGCTGATGATCTCTGCCCACATGGACGAGGTCGGCTTTATGGTGACATATATAAATAAAGACGGAACGCTCTGCTTTACCCCTGTTGGCGGAATAGACCCGAGGGTCTGCTTCGGTAAGAGGGTTAGAGTAGGCAGACAGAAAATAACAGGGCTTATAGCAGGCTCTGCAATACACAATGTCCCGAAGGCTGACAGAAACAAAGTCAAAAGCTTTGACAAGCTTGTTATCGACATCGGTGCAGGCTCAAAGGAAGAGGCTGAAAAGCTTGTCCGTCAGGGCGACAGCGTTTATTTTACTTCCGAGTTTACGGAGTTCGGCAGCGGCATGATAAGCTCAAAGGCAATTGATGACCGTGCAGGCTGTGCTATGATGATAGAGATGATAAACGCAGGCGTTGAGTACGATACCTATTTTACCTTCGTGGTACAGGAGGAGATAGGTCTCAGGGGCTCAGGCTGTGCGGCTTTCTCTGTTGAGCCCGATTATGCTATAGTACTTGAAGCCACCACTGCTTCCGATATACCCTCGGAAAGCGGCGCAGACCGTGTATGCGAGGTCGGAAAGGGAGCTGTTGTCTCAATAATTGACAGGGCAACGATGTACGATGAGGGCCTCAGCAGTCTGGCTTTTAAGCTTGCTGAGGAGAATGGAGTTCCTGCACAGACAAAAACAAAGGCGGCAGGCGGCAATGATGCAGGCGCTATACACAAGTCCCGTGAGGGTGTCAGAACTGCGGCTGTATCTGTGCCGTGCAGGTATCTGCATTCACCCGTATGTGTTATAAAAGAGGACGACCTGGAGAGCGTTTATAAACTTGCAAGGCTTCTTGCGGACAGGATCTTAGCTGATGATTTATGAAACCAAAGAGCTTTCAGCTATGCTTCTCAGTGAGCTGAAAAGCAATAACTACACAAGAAGGATAAAGTCACACTTTCAGGCCTATGGCGCTGAGTATGACTTCCTGCGTTTTTTTATGATAGAGGAGAACGGTGAGCACTTTGGTATGCTGTCCGTGTTCAACTCAACGATGATGATCTCTACCTTTATTGGCAAGACCTTCACCGATGAGATACTTGAAGAGCTTGCAGGCTTTATCCTTATGAACAAGCCCATGCAGATAGAGCTTGAGGGCTGTTACGGAAAAAAGCTTCATAAGCTTATTAAAGATGAGTATAACAGTGACAAGCGCACGGAATTCGCCTTCGTTACCAGAAATACTCTCCCTGATATGGACGTAAATGAGCTTCCTAAGCTTGATGATGTATACAAAATACTGGCGGAGAGCTTCCCCTCGATCAAGGCATCATATCAGCTCTGGCTGACCGATACCTCGCACAGGGTAAGGCGTGGTCTTTCGCAGTCGTTCCTGCTGGGGGACTATACTACGGCAACTATTCAGTATATCATTGACGGTGTGGCGCTTGTCGGTCATGTTGCCACTATACCCGAGGAGCGTGGTAAATTCCATGCAAGACGGCTTCTTTACTGGATAGGCGAGCGCCTTAATAAAGACGGCTTTGAGGTAAGGCTTTTTGCAAGACCGCACAGGGTCAGCTATTATGAAGAGA
>DGRP01000145.1 GCA_002391065.1 Ruminococcus sp. UBA4385
TACCCATTTTACGCATTAATCGCTGTACCGTCTTGTGGTTTATCCTATGCGTCTTTCTCAGTTCTTTCGTTATCCTGCGATAGCCATAGCGTCCTTTGCTTTCATCATATATCCTGCGTATATCCTCCTTGATCGCTGCATACTTATCCGGTTTCGGATCATTAAATTGCTTGCTGTAATAGTAATAGGTACTGCGGGGGATTCCGGCAACATCAATGAGCAGACCTATCTTGTGTTCATGCCTCAGTTCCTGATAAGAATGTATGTTTATAATGTAAAAGGGCGGTCAATCGACCGCCCTTGTTTTATATCACCGTAGCCTTCTTACCGTTAAACTCATTTTCAGCGCTGAATCTGTCAACCGCCTTGTCTATCTCATCGGGAGACATAGCATCAAAATAATCTCGCTGCCATTTGGTATAGTCAAAGGCCTCGCTGCGAATCAAAAACAGAAACTTTTCAGCATCGACCACACCAACGCTGTCACGCAGGGATTTCATGCACTTGCTTATCAATGCAACATTATTTTCGTTCATAACTCTCCCTCCATTTCACTTATAAATTCGATCGGATTTACTATTCTTATAACGTCAGACTTATATTTAAGCAGCCGCTTGTCAGTTGAGATAAAGTAGTCACACTCTGTAATGATAGCCGAGGCAACATGGCAAGCGTCTTTGTATTTAACACCCGTTGCCATAATGACACGAGCCATTTCACGCACCTTTTCAGATGAGCCGGGACCAACGTGTACTGATGAATTAAGCTCTATATATTCCCTTATCATATCTCTGCGCTGTTCGATAGGACACTGGGTTACCTCAAACATCAGCATTTCTGACGAGACAAGCTCATACTCACCCTTTTCGATCTGATTCTGAATGTGAAGCTTTGCCTGTGCTTCAAGACTGACAATAAGCTGTGACAGATCATCATAAGGACGATTATAGCAGCAGTTGTCAAGATAAATTCTCATGATGATCATCTCCCTTCAAATATATTATATCACATTCAGGCATGATATGCAAGCCCTGTGCAATATTTCTTTTACCGCTTTTTCTTTTCCTTGCGAGACTGCTTCTCCCTCCGCTGCTTTTCTTCCTCCACCATTTTAGAGATATAGTCACCCTTTGATATCTCCGAATAGGTCTTAGCAATATCAGAGTACACATCATACCGCTGACGACAGCTTTCAAGGTTTTCCTTGAGGGCTGATATTTTTTTGCTCATTTTTGATATGTCCTTACGCAGGCGGTCAATCTCAGCCTCCGAGCGAATGCCATTGTCCTCCATAGTCTGCCTGCAAACATTCAGCTTCAATTGTTCCGCAGCAGTAAGCTTGCCCTTAGCCAACAGAGCTTTGTAAATTTCCACCTGTTCCAATAGGCTCACCATGCGGTTGTGTTCCTCAATATAGTTGTTTATCTCCTGTCTCTGCTTTTCATATTCAGATCGGAGCTTCATAATCCTGCCCTCCAGTTCACCGATTGAGCTGATCCTGTTCTTGCTGATTACGGAAAGCTGTGCCGACAGCCTGTAAACATCAAGATCATTTTCAACCGAGTATTCCACTGTGATAATTCTCTTGCGAGGAACTTTCTTCCGCTGGGCTGCAAGAATGCGAACATCATGCAGTATAGCGGCGTAGGCTTCGCTTAGTTTGCTCTGCTCGTTCTGTGAGGGCGTAGTTCCTGCCCCCACCTCACGATAGATAATGCGAGCGTTAAGGCTCTCCTCGGTGTATTCCTCACCGAGCGTTTTAGTTCTGACAAATCGCTGCTGCCCGGGTGCTTTGATAGAAATATACCTGCCACGCTTGACCTCATATCCACGTTCTTCAAGCGCCTGTAAAAGCTCATCAAAAGAATTGACTGAGGGTATCAGCTTGTCGATCTCCTGCCTGATTTGCTCTTTCCACGAAGTGCCTTGCTTGTTCTGTTCCCATTCATAGTAACTAACAGACCGTCCCTTGTTTTCAAAATTCAGCGCAGGTTTCACTCCAAAGGCTCGGCATACTCCGTTGGTGGTTTCCCTCGCTTGTCGTAAAGAGCTGCGATTGGCATAATACTTCTTACCCGACAGCGAATAAGAATTGATTATCACATGATTATGGACGTGCGAAGCGTCAACGTGCGTGGCTATGACCGCTTGAACTTCATCACCAAAGTCCTTTCTAACAAAAGCCTTTGCTATCTTATGGGCAAGTTCGGGTGTGACATTCTCATCATCAGCAAAACTCATAACATAGTGAATCGCTTTGACAGATCCTTTGCCTGAAAGCGGCGGAGGACTGTCAAAGCTATCTCTTGCAAAATGATCATAAACTGCTTTCATCTGCAAATATGCGTCACGGGCGTTGGTGCCGCAGTTGACCGAGGCTGTAAGCACTAAACCCTCGGTCTTTTCGGGATTCAGTATATACCTTAAACTTTTTTCCACTGTAGTGTGGATACAAACTGACTTAACGTATGGGATAAGCACTCCACTTCCTTTCTCAGCTTTTCAACGTCCCCAGCATAAAGATTATTTGTTTCATTTGCTTTGCGGGCTATCTGGTTGATGTTGTTAGAAATTGTCCTCATACCGTTTATCAATGGGGCAAGTCCCTTTAGGTCTAAAACTCTGACCTCAGAGCTTACAGCCTTATCACGAATAAATGACGTTGTAGTTTTGTTGCAGGCATCAGCCCTTCTCTCGACCTCCGCCCATTGTTTCATATCAAATGTGATCTTCTTCTCTTTTACTTGCTTGTACTTTCGCATTCTTCTTTTGCTCCTTTCATTTTTCAATGTGTTTTTCTTGTTTCCCTCGACAGAGGGCTTGTGTTAAGGGTGACGGGTTCCCTTAACAGCCAAACCGGAGGGCTCCGCCCGAATGGTTTGAGGGAAAGTGGGGAGTATGCACCACTTTCTATACTTGCTTGTTCCGGTCATAAAAAATCGGTCAAAATTACCGATCACACATTTATCCAGCCCGTATGGGCTGAGGTTACATAAATATCTGACCGCTGCGTATGCAGCCGATTTTACAGCTCCCTTCATAAGACACTACAAAATCAAGGCTAAAATTAAGTGAACATGAAAGTTATTATTGAATTTTTGTTTAACTGAACAAAATGGGGTATGATTGTTTGTGCAAAAAGTAGAATATCTTGAAGAACAGGGGATTTTTGCTTAAAAAAACGTCTGCTTTTGTAGTGTCTTATGAAAGGGAAGTGTTCTCCCGACAGAATCCAAAGTCATGGATATGTCGGATGACGCCAATGAGTTCATTTTCTTTATCCAAAAGTTTTCAAGGGAGGAGATATGACAAGCAATATCTTTCAGGACATTAAAGATAGGGTTGACCTTAAAGACCTCGTTCGCTTTTACGGTCTGGAGTTGGACCGAGGCGGCTTCGCCTGCTGCCCGTTCCATAATGAGAGGCACCCCAGCTTTAAGGTCTATGAAGATCATTACCACTGTTTCGGCTGTGGTGAGCACGGAGATCACGTTGACTTCGTTCAGAAGCTTTACGGGCTTTCAAATATTGAAGCCGCCAAACAGATAAACAAGGACTTCGGACTTGGACTTGAAACAGGGGAGATTGCCAAACCCGTTATGCCAAGACCAAAAAAGAATGATGAGTTTAAGCTGTGGCTGGGTGAATCGGTGCATACGCTGATAGAGTATAAAAAGCTGTTAGCGTATTGGGAGAAGATATACGATCCTCGCAGCCCGATAGATAATGTCAATGACCGATATCTTGAAAGCATACACAATAAGGCTTATGTCGAGCATTGTGTTGAAACTTTGCTCTTCGGTTCTGAACAAGATAAACGGAATTTCTATGAAACGGACAGGGAATATCCCAAAAGAATAAAAAAACGGCTGGACGAGCTTGATGCCGTCAGCCGGAAAGCACCCAAACGTGCTGTATAATAATGGAGGACTGATAAAATGATAAAGTTTATGATCGGAATAATGGTCGGCGGGACGATCGGTTTCTTTACCGCAGCGATACTTGCTGTTGGCAAGTGGGGTGACGAGAATGAGATTTGAGAACAGAGATACCGAGGCTTTTATGTACCTGCTCAGGGACTTTGTTGCCGACAAGAATACCTATCTTCTGCCGGTAGGTGAGTTCTACAAGAACGATCCGACAAAGACGCTGCTTGGATATTATGATGATAATTACCTCTACATCATACCATCGGTGGTAGTCGGTTTGTGTGATGACTTCCTTACAAGGCTCGGAAAGCCCCGCATCAGTATCCGTACTGTGCTGAATACTCTGTTCAGAGCTAACCTCATCAAGGTGGGCTGGGTAATGAGAAAGGACGTAAGATACCGCCCCGAAAAACGGATAGGCGGTAAGCGGAGAAGATACATAACCTTCATCAGAAGGGAACTGACAAGAGAGAGGGGAGAATAGTAGTGGACACAAAGGAATTCACAAGAGAACTGGCAGAACGCAAGGGTATCTCCGAGCAGACGGCATACAGATACATAAACTCTGTTATGGATACCATAAGGCAGCTTCTTGCCGAAGGCGTTGAAGTAAAGATAGGCAGCTTCGGGAAGTTTACGGTCGTCACTGATCTGGAGGGGAACAAGACGCCTATACTTTGCCCAGCAAAGAGTTTCAGAGCTGCGGTAAACGAGGGGGAGGGGAGAGTCTGAGCGAAGAAAAGGAGATACACAGACAGATAGCAGGCTGTAATGTTACTATAACGTTCAAGGGGTACAATCCTGATATAAAGGAAAAGATACTTGATCTGCTGTGCGACAGCTTTGAGGAAAGAGTATTAAATGACAAAGATAAAACGCAGGTGGAGAAGGAACGGTCAGCTTAAATGACATCTTGACAACGAGGTCACGGTGTCCGCAACAAAAAAACAGGGCTGCTAAGCAGCAGCCCTGTTGAGGTCGGTTCTGATAAAAGGAATATACATTGTGTAAGGTCTATTCAATGTTGGTCGATAAGTGCATTAATGCACCAAGCAAATCCTTTAGCCGTCCTTATCTCCGGTTCGGTGAAGTGGTTGCCCTCGTTCCATTCAAGGGTGACATTGTGATCAAGAGCCTTCAGCACTTCATACTGCCTGCGGATATTATCGCCAACCGCAGCCATTGTCTGATTGCGGGCTTTTTCCTCTTTCTTGCCGAGGCTGAGGTATATGCTTTTCACGGCAGGGGAGCGGTCTGCAATAAATTCGAGCCACCCCGGAAACCAAGCAGAAGGGGATACTCCTGCAACAGCAGCAAACCGGTCTGACGTATATGCCGACCATAGTGCAAAAAGCCCTGCGAGAGAATATCCGCCGAGAATAACGGGAATGTCCTCGTTCAAGGAGTACCGCTTTGTGAGTTCGTGAAGGAGTATATCCTCAAGGTATGCGAGCGTTTCGCCTGCGCCGCAGCCAAAAGGCTCTTTCCCGAATACAGGCGGAGCGTCCCACGGGGACAGTTCCTTGTTCCAGTCGTCAACTTCAAAGGCAGCGAATAAGAAAGGTGTGTCGGTCAGAGACTTAATGTGTTCGACCTCTTTCTCAAGCGTTGACAGCTCGTGTTCGCCTGTGGGCTGTATCAGCAGATATTGAGGCGTGGGGTCGGAGCAAACGAAGCATGATCTGCTGTTTATTATAATAGTATCACTCATAGGAATCATTTGCCCTCGACAAACTGTTCAATCACGTTCATGATCTCATCGAGCCGTTTTTCGCCTATGCCGTTTATCTTTCCGATAGCGGTGCGCAGTTCATTGAGGTCAACGCTGGCAACACCTGCGCTCTCAACACCTTGATTATAGATATTTTTGAGGACTTCCTGCATTCTATCACGGTTCATGCTCTTGAACTCTTTGTAGAGTTGCCTTGAAAGAATGTATTCTTCTTTTTCTGCTGACAAGAGATCACCTCAATTTGGATTTGTATTGAAATAATTATACCACACCAGTAACCAATAGTCAATCAAACAATATAATAACCTAACCTGCTTGATCTGGGGCTGCTCAATTGCAAACTCAGTATTAGATAAATATTTTTAAACATCAGAAAGGAGCCATGTTAATGAGTGAAGAAAAAAAGATAAAGAGAACATACGGCGATTGTGAGGTCACTATCACTTTCAAGGGGTATAATCCAAACGTAAAAGAAACGGTCATGAATATGCTTTGTGACAGTTTTGAAGATAGGGTCATGAATACACCGGAGCCTACAGAGGAAGCACCCGAAAAGCCCCCTGTCAAAACTGAAACTGTACATCTGCCGGTAAGCGGGAAGCGTAAAAGGGGGCACGCGAGGTAGAAGGAAATACCAAAACGGGCTGCGACAGAGCAGCCCTGTTACCATATATATTGCTAAGAGTATATCAGATAAACATCGCCATATACAAAGGCATAACGATCTTTTTGCCGTCGATACCCACATTGCCTGAGATCAGCTTGTATCCATACGGAATATCGGGGCTTTCAAGCAGTTTGTTCAGCGAAAGGGTCGAACTGTTGCCTGCTTTGACTTCTATGGGGATTATCTGAGCGTCCTGCGATATCAGGAACTCGATCTCAAGGGAACCGTCATCCTTGCGGTAATAGCTGAGCCTGTGACCGCGCTTTATGAGTATATCCAGCACAAGATTTTCGTAGATACCGCCCTTTACGTTGCCTTTGAGCGTATTGTCAATTATCGCCTTTTTCATATCAAAACCATACAGTGCGACCAATAGCCCGATATCTGACATATACAGCTTATACTGATTATCTTTCTCGTAGGCAGTCAGCGGGAAATCGGGTGCTGTCACGTTCATGACCATTCTGGCGAGGCTTGCATCCCGCAGCCATTCAATACTGTTTTCGTATTTCCGCGCTGTTGCTTTCTTTTCAACAACCGAGAACTGAAACTTCTTGTTCTCCTTTGCAAGCTG
>DGRP01000172.1 GCA_002391065.1 Ruminococcus sp. UBA4385
CAGAAAGGTTTTCCCCAATAGCTCCTGCGGGCAGTAAGGCAAATTATTATCCGGGGAGGCATACAAAAGAGCCCGATCCAAACGAACGGGCTCTTTATACCGATATTATTACATTTTAGCTCTGTCTTTTGCACGCTGAGTATTCGAGAGCGTCTTCTTTCTTATCCTGATATTCTTAGGTGTTATTTCAAGGAGCTCATCGTCGGCGATGAATTCAAGACAGTCCTCAAGGCTCATTATCCTCGGCGGGATAAGTCTCAAAGCATCGTCCGAGCCGCTTGCACGGGTGTTTGTAAGGTGCTTTTTCTTGCATACGTTGACTACCAAGTCCTCCTGCTTCGGTGATGCGCCTACTATCATGCCCTCATATACGGGTGTGCCTGCTCCGATAAAGAGCTCACCTCTCTCCTGTGCGTTGTACAGGCCGTAGGTAACTGCCTCACCTGTCTCGAATGCAACCAGCGAGCCTGTAGAGCGCTTGGGAATATCGCCCTTGTACTGCTCATAGCTGTGGAATACCGAGCTCATAATTCCCTCGCCCTTGGTGTCGGTCAGGAATTCGCTCTTGTAGCCGAACAGTCCTCTTGCAGGGATAAGAAATTCCAGTCTCATTCTGCTGCCTACAGGGGTCATCTCCTGCAGCTCTCCCTTTCGTGAGCCTATCTTCTCCATTACGGAGCCGACTGCTCCCTCGGGAACGTCTATTACCAGTCTCTCAATAGGCTCGCAGAGCTTGCCGTCTATCTCCTTGTAGAGAACGTGCGGAGTCGATACTCCGAGCTCATAGCCCTCACGCCTCATGTTTTCAATAAGAATAGAAAGGTGCATTTCACCTCTGCCCGCAACCTTGAAGCTGTCGGTAGAGTCAGTCTCGCTTACCCTGAGTGAAACGTCCTTGAGAAGCTCCTTGAAAAGTCTTTCACGAAGCTGTCTTGAGGTTACAAACTTGCCCTCTCTGCCTGCAAACGGTGAGTTGTTTACGCTGAATGTCATTTCAACTGTAGGCTCGGATATTTTTACAAAGGGCACAGGCTCAAAATTGCCGAACTCGCAGATAGTATCTCCTATAGTGATATTCTCAATACCGCTGATACATACGATGTCTCCTGCCTTTGCCTCCTGACAGGGCACCCTTTCAAGACCCTCTATCTGGTACATCGTAACGATCTTGCCTCTGTATTCCTTCTTTGTCTCATGGAAGTCACCGATAGTAACGTCCTGATTTACCTTCATTGAGCCTCTCTCGATACGGCCGATAGCAATTCTTCCCACATACTCATTGTAGTCGATAGCAGATACAAGATACTGCATAGAGCCCTCGGTATCGACCTCGGGGGCAGGAATATATTCAAGTATCATATCAAACAGCGGTGTCATATCCTTGCCGACCTCCATAGTCAGCGAGGCTGTACCGTCTCTTCCCGAGCAGAAAAGCACAGGGCTGTCAAGCTGCTCGTCAGTTGCGTCAAGGTCCATAAGAAGCTCCAGCACCTCGTCTACGACCTCGTTAAGACGAGCATCGGGCTTGTCTATCTTATTTACAACGATAATGATCTTATGCCCGAGCTCCAGTGCCTTCTGCAGAACAAACCTTGTCTGCGGCATAGGACCCTCGGCAGCGTCAACAAGAAGCAGCACTCCGTTTACCATTTTGAGCACACGCTCAACCTCTCCGCCGAAGTCAGCGTGTCCGGGGGTGTCAATGATGTTGATTTTGGTGTCCTTATACTTGATAGAGGTGTTCTTCGCAAGAATGGTGATACCTCTCTCACGCTCAATGTCGTTTGAGTCCATGACACGCTCTTCAACCGCCTGATTCTCTCTGAATGTACCGCTTTGCTTTAACATCTGGTCTACCAGAGTGGTCTTGCCGTGGTCAACGTGAGCGATAATAGCGACGTTTCTCAGATCTTCCCTTACTGTCATAATATAACCTCCTGTACCGCAATATTGCGATAGTTTTAAGCTGAAATAATCATTTTCTTAAACTTCGGAAAACTAAATAATTTTTGCTCTGCACGGGCACTCCTATATGAACAAAATCACAACATACCCCATAACAGCAAAACGACCCTGCGGAAAAGCTCCCCGCAAGGCGAAAAAACGCATATTTTCAGTTGCTTAGTGTATTATATCACAGGTTTATTTTCGTGTCAAGGGGGCAGAGGCAGTTTTTCGTTGACTTTTTCAGCCCGAACTGCTATACTGTTTAATGAGGTGATACCATGACCGAAATAAAAGCGCTTGACTTCCTTATCAGATTAAGCCCCGAGCAGTTTGTTCAGGCAGGCAGGCTCAGGACACATGATGAGCTTATCGACTATATCAGGGTGAATAAAATTGATCTGAAATATGAGGAGCTGTCATCAATAGCGGGCGGAAGGTTTGCGCCTGCGGTGATGAAATGCCTGCGTGAATTAGAGGAAGCAGACGATGATTGTCAGGTTGTTTTTGTTGACAAACACGGGCAAAAGTGCTATATTAATAGTGCTGCATTATTTTCAGATCAAAAATAAAGGGGTAAATAGCTATGTCAGATAATGTTGTTATACTGGCCGGAGGTCAGGGAAAAAGAATGAAAACAAACAAGCCTAAGGTTCTGCTTGAGGTGCTTGGCGAGCCAATGCTCGAATGGGTCATCTCTGCCTGCGAGGATTCAGGGCTTGACAGAATATGCGTGGTCAAGGGCTTTGAGTGTGAGCAGATAGATGAGTACCTCTCAGCCCGTGAGTCAAAGACTGCTATTGAAACTGCACTGCAGGCTGAAAGGCTCGGGACAGGGCACGCTGTTATGCAGGCTGTGGATTTTCTCAGAAAGGATACATCGGGCAACACGCTTATTCTCTGCGGTGACGCTCCGTTCATTGATGCCGAAACTATAAAAGGCGCACTTGCTCAGCATGAGAGCACAGGCTCGGCTGTAACGGTGGTTACCTCAAAGATAGCCGACCCCACAGGCTACGGAAGAATTATAAGAACAGAGAACGGCATCTCGGGTATCCGTGAGCACAAGGACTGCACTCCCGAGGAGCTTCTCATTGACGAGATCAATTCGGGCTGTTACTGGTTTAAGACCTCTGCTCTGCTGGAGGCTCTCCCCGAGCTTAAACAGAACAACGCTCAGGCTGAGTACTACCTTACCGACTGCGTTGAGATACTTCTCGGCAAGGGCATGAGGGCTGACGCTTACACATCGAGAAACCCACAGGTATCACAGGGCGCAAATGACAGAAGGGGTCTGCTGGCGCTCAACGATATTGCAAGAAAGCTTGTTATTGACAAGTGGCTTGATGAGGGTGTTGAGTTTGTCTGCACCGACGGTGTATCGGTAGGCAGAAAGGTAACTATCGGTATCGGCACAAGGATAGACAGCAATGTTAAGCTCAGAGGAAAGACCTCTATCGGTGAGAACTGCAAGATCGGTGCAGGCTGTGTTATTGAAAACAGCGTTATCGGGAACGGAGTTGACCTTAATTATGTTCAGGCATACAATGCACAGGTCGATGACAATGCAAAGATAGGGCCCTTCGTTCAGCTCAGACCCGATTCCCACGTTAAGAAGGGCGCAAAGATCGGCGACTTTGTTGAGATCAAGAACTCTACAGTCGGCGAGTATACCTGCGTGGCACATCTGACATACGTGGGCGACAGCGATGTCGGCAAGAATGTAAACTTCGGCTGCGGAGTAGTTACCGTAAACTTTGACGGCGAAAAGAAGTACCGCACAACAATAGGCGACAATGCCTTCATCGGCTGCAACACAAACCTTGTTTCTCCTGTCAATATAGGAGACGGCGCATACACGGGCGCAGGCTCTACGATCACAAAGGACGTTCCCGCAGGAGCGCTTGCTCTGGAGAGAACCGACATGAAGATCATCGAGGGCTACGCAGACAGGAAGCTCAAAGCCAGAACAGAGAAGTTCGAGAAGCTTCACCCCGAAGAGAAGTAATCAGGCAGGGAAAACCCTGGTGCTCGCCGCACGGCTAATACGCGACGTACCTTTGCTTTGGCTTCACAGACCTTGAACGCGGAAATAGACAGTGATAACAAAAACAAGAAACAAGAAACAAAAAACAAAAAAGAAAAATAAAAAAGGAAAACAACAACCCTAATAAGCCCATAAACCACCCGAGCGTTTTGCGACAGCAAAACTGCTCAAGGGTGGAGGCAATAAAAGCAAGACCACTATCAACTAGCACGCCAAGAAGGGGAAGTCACGTCACCAGACGTGACGAACGAACGACGAACAAAGCTCTGCACTACGATTGAGGTTTCGTGGGCAA
>DGRP01000069.1 GCA_002391065.1 Ruminococcus sp. UBA4385
GTCTAACAAAAGGGGAGCATTTCACCTTCGGGTGTGTCGGTTTTTTATATTTTGTGAAAAATGCGGAATGATTATTTTTAGGAGTGAGGTGATTTTGTAATATAACACATTTACAAAGGCCGGGAATTATGCTATAATGTCATTACAGAATAAAGGCAACACCGCACAACCACCGGCATGCGCCTTTGTATGCCATCTACTTGCATATTTACCGTCATATCGCCCAAATTTACCTTGAAATACGACAGTATTCCTGCGGTAAATTTAGGCAATCTGACGAAAAATCTGACTGCGTATCTGGCATACAATGGTTGTGCGGTGTTGCCTAAAAACAAAGGAGCTGGAAAAATGAACAAGAAAATCGTTTCTATTCTTGCTGCCGCTGTTATGACAACAGGTACTTCGGCAGCAGCTGTTGTGCCTTCCGTTATGGCAGCAGATACCGACAGCGCTGTTGTTGCATCAGCTGAGGCGGCTTTTACTGACAGAATCGTATCTGTGAAGAAGAGCTATGCTGCTTCAAACAGGGCTATCAGAATCTACTGGGATAAAGTTGAGGGCGCTACAGGCTACAGAGTCTACAGATACACATCTTCGGGCTGGAAGGGCCTTGGCAATGTAAGTGCAGGCACACTTACATATTATGAGGGCAATCTCCAGAGCGGTACTGCTTACAGATATCTCGTGCGTGCCTTCAAAAAGAACGGCACAGGTTATGACTGGACTAAGGTTCAGGGCGACAAGTATGTTACAACTAAGCCTGCAGACATTGTGTTTACCGAGTCTGAGCGTAATGACAGTTCGATCACTCTGAAATGGAAGGTTTCAAAGAGCAACGGCTATGAGATCTACAAGAGAGAGCACGCTGCTGAAACATCGTGGACTTATGTAGGCTCTACCGACCACATGAACAAGAACAGCTATAAGGTAACAGGTCTCAAGGGCGGTACAAGATATGACTTCGTAGTGAGAGCATTCAGAACAGATGCAGACGGCTATACGAACAAGTCGGGCTTTACCTTTACCTCTGACTTTACCTCTCCTGCAAATGTAAAGTTCACAACCCAGACCTGCACAGACAGCCAGATCACCTTCAACTGGCAGAAGCAGGACGCTGTAACAGGCTACAGAGTTTATAAGTATGTAAACAACAAGTGGAAGGTTCTCGCTGAGGTAGGCCCTGACACAACCTCCTACACCGATAAGGGTCTTACAGAGGGCACTGAGTACCGCTACACAGTAAGGGCTATGCAGAAGATCAATGCAGCTACAACCCTCATGAGCCCCTCTTACAATAACAGGTATCTTTATACCTCACTCAAGAAGTTTGAGCCTGCGTGCAGTACTACAACCCACCTCTGCACAATGATAATGAACAAGGCAGACGAAGATAAGAACATTGACGGCTATGACATTTATGCAAAGGTAAAGGACGAGACCGAGTGGAAGCACATTGACACTACCGAAGACGGCTATCAGAAAAACTTTGCAGTGTATGAACTCGATGAGGATACAAGCTATACTATAGGTATCAGAAGATATAAGACTGTAAACGGCAAGAGAGTTGTAAGCCCTTATACCTTTATAAATGTTAATGTACCTAACATCGGCACATACGCAGTTTCTGATGAGTGCCGGAAGGTAGCTGAGTATATCAACGCTGACAGAAAGAAAGAGGCTTATGAGGCTCTTACTGTTGATAAGGATCTCAGTGCTCTCGCAACTATCAGAGCTTATGAGATAGCTGAGGAGTATTCTCACACAAGACCAAACGGAATGAGTGCGTATACTATCGCTGCTGACTTTGGCTTCGGAAATATTATGGGTGAGAACTTCGAGTACGGCTCTGAAATGAAAACAGCTTATGATGTCTATGCAAAATGGGCAGGAAATACTGTAACAAAGGGTAAGTATCTTGACCCGATGGCTAACAGGATAGGCGTCGGATATTGTCCTTCTATAAAGGGCTGGGTAATCCTTATTGCCGACTAAATTGCTGATTATCAAAAAGCGCACCGAGCATATGCCCGATGCGCTTTTTCGGTTCTATTGCCATAAATAATAAATTGCCATACTGCCTGCGGGAGTTATCGGGTGGAGACCCTTTTGAAAAAGGGTCCTCCCCCCGGACCCCCCTCCCTAAAACTTCTAATTCCTTTTTGGCTGGGGGGAGCTGCATTATGATAGAACAGCAAAATGTCGGGCTTTTGCTCTCTTGGATAGAAAGCCTCCCCCCAGCCAAAAAGAGTTAAAAGTCTTTGGAAAGGGGTTTGGGGAAGAACCTTTCTTCAGAAAGGTTTTCCCCAATAGCTCCCGCAGGCGGCGAGGTGATTTATTATTTAGGGAAATACACACAAAAAAATATATTTTTTGCACCCATATACTATTTTTGAGAGTATTACTTACAGAAAAGCAAAAAACAAAGCTGCAAACTGCAGATGATAATATCAGGAGGTAATTACAATGCCAGCAAACGTAAGAGAAACAGGATTAAATACAAGAGATGCCGAGACTGTAAAGCAGACCAGTGAATTCTACAACGAACTCAATAATAAGGCCAAGAAGAATGCATATCCGCTTCCTGCAAGCGGCAAGCGCCCTGCTAAGGTATATGATGCTGCCTTCTATTATGATCAGCTGCTGCTCCATCTGAATAACATTAATGATGAAGCAAAGACAATGGCAGAGGATAAATTCGGAGTTTCTGCAAAAAATATTCACAACTTTTCCAAATATAACGGCTATGCTGTAGAGGATATTGACCGCATACTTGAGCTTGAGAAGAACCCTGATGCACCTGAAAACAAGGCAAGAATAGAATTTGTAAAGAATCTGCGTGCTACCCTTGTTAAAAACCATGATGCCGGTTCCAAGCTATATGAAAAGATCGAGGCTGAAAATGAAAAGGCTATCCTCGGCGATACAATGAAGGTATATAACGATGCAAACCCCTTTGCTGGTGAGAACTTTAATAACTTTGTCGGACCAAAATACCTTACTATGGAAGCACGTGCCCAAAAAGCAGAGGGTATGGCATATACTGTCGACCGTGCGGGTCCTCTTTCTATATCAATGCTTGCACTTATCAACGAGGGCATGGATTTTGACACTCTGACTGACCCTAAAAAGGGTCTTGACAGAAAGCAGGCTATGTATGATAAGGTCTCTACGCTGATACGCACAGGCGGAGAAGAGGCTCAGCAGTGGATTGCCAAGAATCTCTACGAGGGTCAGAAAAACATTGAGAAAATGATCAGCGATGAGGCAAAGAAGTTTGATTACACCAGAACTGACCTTTTAGAGGACAAGAAGTTCTGTCAGCTTCTTCACCTGAATCATACTCAGTTTGATTCGTGGCAGGAGATGGCAGGCTGCAAGAAGCAGATCGTTGCCATTGCAAATAAGGAGCACCCCGAGATTGACAATTACGAAAAGCTGAAGGATCATTTCAGAGACAGACAGTGTCCTTTGCTGGGACTGAGAAACTGTATCAGCAAGACCCGTAATATCTGTGCAGGCTTGGTAGATGAACATGATCCTGTGGTTCTCGCTTCTGAAACTAAAACTGCTGTAAACTATTGTCTGTTCAACAAGCTCAATATCAAAACGATCGGCAATGCAATTCAGAGAAATACAGACCCGAACAAGCTTCTGGTCGATATGTTTACACCCGAAGAGATCATGCTCGATCAGTTTGTGTCTATGGGACTGCAGTCTCTGAAATATATGGATTCTGATCCTATCTTCAAGGAGCCCGGACTGTCGCTTCCTATGGCAAAGTCTATAATAAGCGGTGAGTTTACAAAGAATATGAACTTTGAGGGCGAAATGATGAAGCCCAAGGTTGTAGGTGCTCCCACTCATGATGATATCCAGGCAATGCTCATCAAAAACTCCCGCAGCAAGGATCTTGAAGCAGTTACAGATTCTCTTGGAAATGTAGACAAGAATATCGAAAATGCTAAGCCCAAGACTGCTATGGAGCAGAAAGCTATCGACTACATGAAAACATCTGCAAACAAGTTTGAGGGTCTTGTAAAGGCTACAGTTGATGCTGACGCAGCAGTACACAACAGCAGCGGTGTTTTCAAGGACGCAGCTAAGTCTCTCAAGGCTCTTGACAAGGCTATGAAGGCTTATGAGGCTGAGCAGAACGTCGCAAAGAGACTCGAAATGATCAAGAAAATGGAGAAGCTCAAGGAAGACGCCGAGACAAAGGTGCAGAAGTACCTCGACCGCAAGGAGAAGAACAAGCCGAGAAACGGCAATTACGAGCAGAAAACTCAGGACAGGATCGACCTTATGAATCTTGCGCTTAAAGAGGTCAAGGATTTCAGATACAACATTGATGACATGAGACTTGATACCGAGACAAGAGCAGTAAGGGCTACATCGCAGGTTATGAATGACCATGATGAGGTGTTCAGGTCTGAGTACACCGAAAAGATCGACGGCCTTATCGCAACAGAGAAGAAGGCAAATGTCAAGACCTTCTACAAGTCGGTAAAGGACGCATATAACAGGCTTGATGTTATTGCAACAGCAGAGAGCGACCAGCCCCTCACAAATGAGCAGATCGCTTCAATAAAGAACGATATGGCAACAATCGCATTCCGTGAGATGCTCACCGATGTAAAGAGTGGAAAGCTTGTAAAGAACAGCCTCTCCAAGAATGCAAAAGATGTCAAGGCAAGCATTGACAAGCTTGAAGGCTCACAGGAGTTCAGCGATAACATACGCAATCTCTTTAATGATGCAGGCAACCTTGACCGCGGCAGATTGAAGGAGATACTCAGCTCGCCTGACAAGTTCTCAAAAAATATAGTAGCCTCCAAGCTTTCGGCGAAGGCTACAGCGGCTATAAAGCAGAAGAAAATGCCTAAGACAGGCAATAACAACGGTTTCAAGAATGAGCTTAACAAGAAACTGAGCTCACAGGTAAAAAAATAAGTAATTTGGAATTTCCATATTTGGTTGTGTATTGATTCTCCGCAGAAGGCAGGAGGCAATACGGAAAACAGCTTATTAAACAAGATGCTTCTGTCATATTCGACAGAAGCATCTTTGTCATATTTTCAGAGAGTGTTTATGCTAGACCTAATTCATTCAGTCCTTCAAGCAGCTTTTCCATCTGAGGGAAGAGATAATTTCTGGCGCTCTCCACCGCTGCTTTTTTATGTTCCTCGGGCATATTTACCCAGATAGCAGGAATAAGCGCCGCTTTAAGAAGGCGATAGCAGTCGGTACACCTGCCACAAATGCACTTTTAGCAAGTGAGCGTTCATTCTCGATACTTTCCGGTGAAGTTTTTGAGGTGTAGACCTTAATAATCTCGTCCTCTGAAATGCGGTATACGCTTCCGTTTCCGCCTTTTCCGATAAGCTTGCAGCCCTCAACGGACATTTTCCTGAGAACTTTATGTACCTCAAGCAGTTCAGTAAAACCTGTAGTATCCAATATATCATAAACGTCATGAGACACATTAATCATGGGCAGTGCATTGGCAATGCGTTTTTTGAGCTTCATAAGAACACGCAGACCGGCGCTTGAAATATATTCAAGCTTTTCAGCGTCAATGATTATGTTTTCGGTTCTGCCTTCGATAGCATCAAAAATCTGACGTTCTGTCTCAGCGGCATTGTTAGTGTCGATTCTGCCGTTCAGAAAGATAGTCAGGGTGTTATTTAAGGTGATTGTTTTCATAGCTTCCTCCTGAAAAAGGATAATATTATAGTAATTATAGCATATTTATGACAAATATTTCAAGGAAGAGAGCTTTGCTTTTTTCAAATTTTTTACAGTTAAACAGTCTGCAGGCCGATGATTCAGCGGTAATAGCGTACAATCGGACAGGCAGACGCAGTAAGGCAGAATGAAATTCGGGGAAAAAGAAAATTTTTTCAAAAAAGGCTTGACAAATACAATCCAAAGTGATATAATAAGTAAGCTGAGTTTGAAACTCAAGAATATGCGGCAGTGCTGGAATTGGCAGACAGGCACGTTTGAGGGGCGTGTGTCCTTGACGTACGGGTTCAAGTCCCGTTTGCCGCACCAATGAGAGCTTCGCAAAACACCGAATTTACGGCGTTTGCGAAGTTCTTTTTTTGTCTTAAATCGCCTTTGGGACTTGTTTGGGACTTATTTTTCAGATAGCTTGCGTCCAACGAAAAAGCTGACACTTATGACGCATCTTTCCGGGACTTGTCATCGCTGCTGCTTTTGCTTGCTGTGATCTTTCCTTTCTTGCCGTAGCTCAACGGCAGAGCCTCGGCTACTGCGTCCATAGCGGCTGCCTGTGCAGTCTGGAAATAAACGGCAGAGAAGGAGCATCATGAGATCGTCCATTTTTCTCCCTCTGTCTGAGCCTGTACCATTCTTGCAAAAATACCGCCCTGCTTTAACAGATCGTCGGGTTTGCCGGATTCCTTTACCGTACCGTCGGACAGTACCACTATCTTGTCTGCTCCCGATACTGTACGCATTCTGTGAGCAATAATAATAACTGTTTTATTCTCGATCA
>DGRP01000068.1:0-544 GCA_002391065.1 Ruminococcus sp. UBA4385
CTTCTGACCGTTTATCTCATACGCTATATAACAGGAAAGAACGATTCTAAGCTCAAGACCGAAGAGGTCGCTGAGCAAGCTGAATAAGAACACAAAAGACCTTCCGCTATGGAAGGCCTTTTTCTATCTCTCTATTCTTATATCCAGAAGTCCGATATGCTCGCCGAACTCAAAGGTCAGCGTATCTGCGCTCACATCGGAAGGCTCAACAGAGTACTCCTTAAAGTCATCATAGCTGTCGCTCGGCAGAAGCTTTACCTTGTGCTCCTGCTCACCGATAAGAAGCGTAAGCTCCCTCTCTCCCAATATGCTTGATGCCCTGAACGTTACTCTCTTTGCACCTGTGAGATCAATTCCGCCGTAGCTTACCTTTCCGCCCCAGCCTGTCACACGGACGTACTCGCTGTGCTCAGCCTTTGACCGGAAGAGCTTTGCGTTCTCTATCCTCTCAAACATAGAAGCCTTGAAGCTCACGCCCCGCTGACCGATGCTTCCGCCTTTCAAATGAACGCTCTCTGTAAGCCTTATATCCTCGCTTGAAGCG
>DGRP01000068.1:599-10274 GCA_002391065.1 Ruminococcus sp. UBA4385
AAGCGCCTGCCATAAAGAGGTATTCACCCTCCTCAAACAGCATTTTTTCACTTCTGACATCAAAGATACTGAGAATATGCTTTGTCGCCCTGAGGGCAACTCTCTTCTGCTCGCCTGCTTTAAGATCAACACGCTCAAAGGCGCAGAGCTTCTTTATCGGTCTGCTGACAGAGCTGTCTGTCACAGTGAAATATACCTGCACAGCCTCGGCGCCGTCTATGTCCGATGTGTTCTTTACGCTGAGTGTTATTTCTGCTCCCTCATCGGTCTGCGTGACGCTCATATCGCTGTACTCAAAGCTTGAATAGCTCAGTCCGTGCCCGAACGGATAAAGCGCCTTGCCCTTGAAGTACATATAGGTCGCACCCGAGGTCTCTATATCGTAGTCCATTATATCGGGCAGGTCGAGGACATCTCTGTACCACGTTATCGGGGTCTTGCCCGAGGGATTGTTCTCGCCTGTCAGGGTCTTTGAAACGGCAGTGCCGAGCTCTGCTCCTGCGTGAGATGTCCACAGCACCGCCGACACAGCTTCGCTCTCCCCGATAACCGAATAAGGGTAGCTTGAAACTATCACAAGAGCCGTGTTCTTGTTAGCCTTTGCAAGCTCCTGAGCCATTCCCTCCTGCACGTTCAGTGAAAGAGTCTTTCTGTCGTAGCACTCCTTTGCAGTCTGAACAGGATAGTTGCCCGTACAGTAGACTACCGCATCGGCCTGCTCTGCAAGGGTTTTAGCCCTGTCCCTGCCGAAGCTCACATACTCTATCTCAAACTCCTGATCTGAAACAACACCCCTCTGCTTTGAGAGCGTAAGCCTGCCCTCTTCATCGGCACAAAGCCTTTCATGCCCGAGAAACTCCTCTATCAGTGTCTTTCCGCAGTACTCCCTGAAATTGAAGGTCTCCCTTGTGAACCAGTCAAATATCCGCCTGTTGTGAAGCTTTATCTCTCCGCCGTCGAAAAGCCTTATGTATCTCTGATACTTCACCGAGAAAAGGTTCTTCCAGTTCTCGCCCCAGTCCTGTATCTCAAACAGAGCTCCGTCCCCGGGGCGGTCTGCATCTGCACGGACAGTTCCGTCCTCATAGGCGCAGAGGTACTTTCCGTTTGAAGCCTTGACCGCCGCAATATCCCAGAGAGAATCCGTTATAACGCTGTCAAATTCACGCTTCATGCCCTCGGCTATTGTGTTCTCGTAGTTCCAGCAGCCTGTGTACCAGTCCATAAGGCAGTCATCATGGAGAGGCCCCAGCACTGCGACCTTTTTGCTCCTGTCAAGCGGCAGAAGCCCGTCATTTTTAAGCAGCGTTACCTGCTCAAGCGCTGCCCTGAGGTTTACCTTTCTGCTATCCTCGGTGTCGATAATGCTCTTGTCTATGCTGTCAAATTCGGTCTCATCAAGCTGACCGAGCCTTAGCCTTGCATAGAGGGTATTCGTCACAGAACGGTCAATATCAGCCCATGTGATAAGCCCCTCTGCGAGTGCCTTTTCAGCCGCCGCCCTTACCATGCTGTCATCATCGGTCATGGTGTCGCTGCCTGCTTCAAGGCAGTACTTATAGGCCTCGCTGTGAGTAACAGTGTACCTGTGAGCCATAACGTTCTGGGAGAAGTCTCCGCCGTCGCTTACAACAAACCACAGCCCCCACTCGTCCTTGAGTATATTCTGTATATCCTCATTCATAATAGCAGGCAGACCGTTCAGCTCATTATAGGCCGCCATTATGCTCCTTGCGCCGCCCTCACGGATAGGTATCTCGAATGCCGCATAGTAGTACTCCCTTTTAAGTCTTGGAGTAAGATATGCAGAGCAGCTTCCTCTGTTGTGCTCGTTGTTGTTTGCGCAGAAGTGCTTGAGCGTCGGCACAGTCTTGAAAAAGCCCTCGGGGTTTTCTCCTGCCATGCCCTTTGTATACGAAGCTGTAAGCTGACCCGCAAGGCAGACATCTTCGCCGTAGGCTTCCTCGGTGCGCCCCCAGAGAGGGCTTCTCACCATATCTACAGTCGGTCCCCACAGTGCCAGACCGCCCCTTTTGTCAGCATTATAATAGGCTCTTGCCTCATTTCCGGCTATCTCGCCGAGGCGCTCCATAAGCTCCTTATCAAAGGTTGAGGCAAGCCCTATCGGCTGCGGAAACACCGTAGACGAATGCTCCCTGTCTCTGCCGACATAGCCCCTTGCGACCTCGGTGCCTATATAAAACTCCGAAAGCCCCAGCCTTTCCACCTCATGATGATGAGTGGTCAGCAGTCCGAGCTTTTCTTCCTCGCTAAGCTTATCTGTGAGCTCCTTTGCACGGTCATAAAATCTATCATTTAACATATCCTGTTACCTCCGTAGGGTATTTTCCCTATTTTACCACAAAAACGAAGGTTTTTCAATAACCTTTCCTGCAATCCTTTTAACATTTTTCAGAAAGCTACTCCATTATACACCTGACTGTAAACCTCGGCTCGATCTGAGACACCAGCCTGCCTATCCTCTCCCTTTCCCTGAGATAAAGCTCAGGCTCGCTCTGACGCACATATTTCCACACGCCCACAGCATCGTATCCTGCCCCCGAGGTCTTCTTCCATGCCCTCATTGCCATATCACCGACATACTGTGAAAGCTCCTCCTCAGATAGAAATTCACTGCCCTTTATATCCAACGAGACCGAAGCCGAAAGCTCAATATCCACACTGAATATGAGCTTATCTCCCTCTCGGGTGAGCCGACAGTCGGTGTCCGCATTGTCAAAGCGCACATCTGCACGTCTGCCGTCCTTTTCTATCACCGTGTCAAAATGCTCCGACCTGTCCCGAAGCAGCGACAGCCCGTAGCCCTCCTCATCATCAAGAATGCCCCTTACACGGCCCTCACTGATAACAGCCGTTCCCGAAACATCAATTACGGGCTCTTTCTTCTCACCGCCCTGCTCGGAGAGCTTCACCACGGGCACAGCAAAAAACTGCGGTGAGCGTATGCACGACAGAAAGCTCAGCATTGAGCACTGCTCCGTCCTGCCGCCTTTAAGACCCTCCTTCAGTGCCTTGAACAGGTTTTCCGAGCTTACAGTTCCTCGGTCAAGCTCCTGCATTATGACCTCCTCTGCCCTGTCCTCAGCCATGCAGACCTCCACCCCGAGGAAAACGCTGCGGTCTTTAAGGGCAAAGCTGAAAAGCTCCTCGGGGCTTGAAAAATCGGTATTACGCCCGAAGCATATCACCTGCAAATGCCCGAGAAACACATCTCTCCCAAGCTGAGCACTGCACTTGTCCACCGCCTCGGAGACTGTACGGGCTTTCTCCTTTATAAGCTGAACGTTGGAACGGCTTATATCTATCGGTATATCCGCACCTGCACCGCTTGAGCGAAACACCTGAAAGCTTACCTCATAGCCGTCATCGGTGCGGTCAATTCCCAGCGCATGAACAAGAAGCCTGTTCTCTATATTGTGGTCAGCGGGCATAGAAAATGTCGCTGCCGCCAGCGCCGTGACAAGAAGCGCTATCCTTTTGCCTATGGTCAGTGTCCTGAATTTTCCGAGTTTAAGCTCTCTCAAGCTGTTCCCTCCTGTCTGCAAGACGTTTCGCACCCATTACCGACAAGGGCACTGCAAGCATTGCCGCTGCCATGATAAAGCGACCGTCGGTATTGTAGGCGGTGCTCTCCCAGCTGCTTTGATTGAAGCTTATAAGCGCCGTTGCTGCCGACACCGCCGCCGACAGGATAACCGCCGCACTCCTGTCAAGAGCTCTCACAGCATGGCAGAGGCTTCTGCCTGCGCAGTGAAAAACAGCCCCGAGCCTTACTACTGCCAGTGTTGTCCAGACAGCCATAAACACAGCGTCGAATCTCTCCGTCATTGACGAGCCCGAGTACGCTCCGAGCGCTGAAAACGGAAGCTTTGATACCAGCACATAATCCCCGAGCATCATGGTAACAAAGCCTACCGCAAGCACAGCCAGCACTGTCTTAACTATAAGATAGTACGCTCCTGCCTTCAAAGGGCTGCCCTTTATCTCAGGAAGCATAACAAGCAGAAGCACCATATCCAGACTGCGGAGCAGCTCACACTTTACAGAGGCATACACTCCGCCCTTTATGTCCACCGAAGCCAGATGAAAGCTTAAAAGCCCGTCCTCGCTTGCGCCTGCCGAAAACAGAAGCACCACTACCGCAAAAACAAAAAACAGCGCCAGCATAAGCCCTGCGGTCTTTCCTATCACCGAGGGCTTCATAAGTGCGAGATACGCACTCACGGCACAGACAGCTATCACGGACGCAGTCCTCGGGAAAGCCCCCGAGCTCACATTGTCAAGAAAGTATGAGAGGTTTCCTGTCACCCTGTAAGCAAAGTACAGAAGCACCCCTGCATAGAACACTCCCGCAAGCCTGCCGAGCACAGGAGATACCTCTGCCGACACTGTACAGGGGTCTTTGCCGTCAAAGTGCTTATAAAGCAGGTATACGGGCACAAGAAAGAGCACCTCAATAATGCCTGCTAAAACTATACCTGCCATATATTCCGCAGGCGAGCCCAGCCCATGAGGGAAAAAGCTCATCAGTGAAAACAGGTGTCCGCAGAGCATTACCGCAAACATCTGCACAGGACTTATCCTACTCATGCTCTCCCTCCCTGATGTCTGACAGTGTTGTGCGTGTTTTTTCATAATCCTTGAAGCTTTTCATAAACAGTATATCCCGAAGCGATGACGGATAAAGCGGTGCGGCAGGCGCAGTATAGGATACGGCAAAGTCATCCATAGCGCAGATATTTACCGTTACTGCCGCAAGGCATACCGCTATTCCGAAAAGGCCTGCAAAGCCGCCTGCAAGAATGAAGATAAGTCTCAGTACTGCGGAAGGCTGTTCAAGCTGAGGGTTTACAAACGATGCCGTAGCCGTTATCCCGACAACTATAAGAAGCGGTGCGGAAACTATTCCGCTTTTTACCGCTGCATCTCCTATGAAGAGCCCTCCCACGATAGAGACCGCACTCCCGACCGCCTTAGGAAGCCGCAGACCTGCTTCACGCATTATCTCAAAGAAGATCATAAGCATTATAACCTCAGCCATAAGCGGATAGGGCGTAGCTTCCTCGGCGGCTGAAAGGTTTAACAGAAGCTTCATTGAAAACACCTCGGGGTGATGGTCGGCAAGCGCCACATAAAGCCCCGGAAATCCCACCGCCAGAAAAAAGCTTATATACCGTATCCAGCGGATAAAGGCACTGTAAAAGGGCTTTGAGGAGTAATCGTCCATTGTGGAGAAGCACTCCGCAAAAAGAGACGGCAGAATAAGTGCAAAGGGGGTTCCGTCAACTATAATGCAGACTCTCCCCTGCATAAGCCTTGTGCATACAAGGTCGGGGCGCTCGGTATAAATGCAAGAGGAAAACAGCGATTCCCCGAAGCTGTCATCTATAAAGGCCTCCGCATAGCCGCTTGTAAGCATAACATCAAGCCCTATCTCCGAAAGGCGCTTTTCGGTCTTTTCAACTATGTCGGAAGGGGCTCTGTCCTTTATATACATAATGCAGACATCGGTTTTTGAAAGCCTTCCGACCTTCTTTATGTCCATTACAAGCTTCGGTGTTTTCAGCCTTCTTCTCACCAGTGACATATTCACCCTGACCGTTTCGGTAAAGCTGTCCTGAGCGCATTTCACTGTAGGCTCAGCCTCGGGAGTTGAGACTGAGCGCATCTCATATCCCTGGAGCCCCAGTGCGCAGGCACGGCACTCGCCGTCTGCAAAAACAACCGCAAAGCCCGAAAACAAAAGCTGCGAAGCCGTATCAAGGCTGTACACAAGCTGTCTGTCGGCAGTCAGGAAGATGCTCTCGGTAATATGCCCGAATAAAGTCTGACCCTTTGGCAAGCCTGTGCGCTCAAGGTCGCTCAGCGGTCTCAGGACAGCTTCCGTAAGCTGCTGAGTACTTACCATGCCCTCTATTGAGGCGACCGCTATCCTCTGTCCGCAGATATGTGCCGAGGTGATATTCAGCTCCGCTGTCTGACAAAGCCTTTTCTGCAGCTCCCCGAGAGTTTCCGAAATGCTTGACGATATATCGTTTTTGTTCATTTTTTCACTTCATTTCTGTTCGTTTTCTGTCAATATATTCTTTACAGGCTGTAACAGAATATTCGCAGCTTTTATGCAAAAAATAAAGGCAGAAAAATCTGGAGGTCACAAATGCTTATTGTTTTTATCAGAGCCGTAATACTGTACCTTGCACTGGTTTTCGGAATCAGGCTTATGGGCAAAAGGCAGATAGGGGAGCTCCAGCCCTCGGAGCTTGTAACTACGGTGCTTCTGTCAAATATTGCAACTCTTCCCGTTGAGGACACGGGCATACCCATGATAATAGGCATAATACCTATCTATACCCTCATAAGCATAGACGTCATAATGTCCTATGTGTCGCTGAAATGGAGAAAGGTAAGGAAGCTTGTGTGCGGCTCTCCGAAGATAGTGATCTCAGACGGCAGAGTTGACCAGAAGCAGCTTATTCGCCTGAGATATACGGCAGATGACCTGCTTGCTTCCCTCAGAAGCATGAGCATCTTTGACATCAGCGAGGTACAGCTTGCAGTGGTTGAAACGAACGGTACACTCTCGGTGTACCAGAAAAAAGCCTCTCAGCCTGTTACCTGCGGGGATATGAAAATACAGTCCGAGGACAGCGACCCTCCAATGCTTGTGATAGAAAACGGCTGCATTATTGACAATTCCTTGGAAAGTGCAGGCCTTGACAGAAAGGCTCTTCTCGGGGAGCTTGAACAGAAGGGTATGAGCCCCGATGATGTGTACATCTGCACCGCCGACAAAAACGGAATAGTAAACCTCATAAAAAAGGAGAAATAGCATGAAAAGGCTCTTTATAAGCATTTTTATCCTGATAATGATAACCGCCCTCGGTGTGTACTGCCTTGACGGTCTGCAAAAGGACTGCAAGTCTCTGACGGAAAAGCTCGGTGAAATATCCTCGTCAGCCTCGGACGGGCTGCTCGGCACAGGGCAGATCAAAGAGCTTGACAGGCTGTGGGACAGCTTCAGCTTCAAGGGCTCGCTGCAGCTTGATTCTTCCTGTATTGATGACATCTCCGCCGAGATAAAACAGCTCGGTGTTCTCGTCAGAAGCGGCTCTGATGACGTTCAGCCCGAGTGCGCCTATCTGAGCGAAGCAATACGCTCTCTGTGCAGACGGCAGATACCAAACCTTGAAGCAATTCTGTAAGTTAGAGAAAAATCGCTTAAAGAGTGATTTTTTTATGACTAATAATTGTACAAACGTACAAAAAGTTAATTGTTTATACGATTTTTTTATTGTCATTCTTGACTTTTGAAAACGTTGGTTGTATACTGATATTTGACGAAGATTCGGCTTTTCGGGTCTTTGACAAGATCAGCTTTGGCGGATATTTCACTTGCCGAAGCGCTATTTAACGGAGGTATAGTATGGATAACAAGATCTTCTGTCCGCAGTGCGGCTCACCCGCAGCAGCAGGCACAAAGTTCTGCGCTACCTGCGGAGCACAGCTTCCCGCAGCAGCTCCTGCTCCTCAGCAGGCAGCACCACAGCAGCAGGCAGCAGCACCACAGCAGGCTCAGGCAGCTCAGCAGCCCCAGACACCAAATGATACATACGCTCAGGCAAGACAGACACCGAGAGCTAATCCCGCAGCAGCTCAGGCTCAGCCGGCAGCTACACCGGCAGCTCAGCCCGTTCCTGCGGCTGACGGCACTCCAAAGGCAGGCGGCAACTGGGTCGCAGACCACAAGAATATACTTATTATAGGCTGTGCAGCTATTGTTGTTATCATTGCACTGATAGTTATTCTTGTAAACATCTTCAAGTACACAAAGATTGAGGCCAAGGACCTTATCAAGGTAGATTTCAAGGGTATTGACGGCTCGGGAACAGCTACCGCAGAGCTTAACGCTTATCCTTCATATATGTATCTTGATACAGGCGATATTAAGAGCGCTCTTTCCGACCTTGACTATGATGACGTTATGGAAGACTTCGATGAAGATGACCTTGACGCTCTCGGAAGCCTTATGGGCGGAAGCAGCTCAAAAGACGCAAAGGAAACAGTCAGCAAGTACCTGTCTCTTGATAATAAGACTCTGAAAAAGGCTTATGATAATGATGATATGTCCGAGATCAAGAAGATGAGAAAGGCTCTCCTCAAGACTGATGACAAGGACAACTACAAGATCACTGCAAAGCTCAGCAAGAGCAAGGGCCTCAAGAACGGCGACAAGATAAAGGTTACTGTAAAGTATCCTGAGTCTTCCCTCAAGGATAAGAACATCAAGATCATCAACACTGAATTTGAGGTTGAGGTCAAGGGTCTCCAGAAGGGTACCAAGATTGATCCGTTTGACGGTATCGATGTAAGCTTCTCGGGCTTTGACGGAAACGGTTCTGCATCTGTAAACTACACCTATAAGGACTGGTCTGATGCAGTAAGCTATGACTACGACTACAGCGATAACCTCAAAAACGGCGACAGCTACGAAGTAACAGCAAGCTTCTATTATGACCTTACAAAGTCGGGAGATAAGGCTTACTTTAAGTATGACGATAAGTACTATATTATCGACGCTAAGGATCTTGACGAAAACAACAAGCTCACAAAGACCTACACAGTTGAGGGTCTGACCGAGAGAGAGGAAATTGACCCGTTTGAGGGTATCACTTTCGAGTATTCGGGAGCACTTCCTTTCGTTAAGCCTACCTATGTAAACGCTGATTCGGTTAAGTCCGAGATCAAGGACAGCGTATACTTCTCGGTAGACTGCCCTGAATACATCGGTGCTGACGGCGAGTTCTCAGTTACCTGCGAGGGTTACTATTCACTTGCTGAAGACGGCTACGTTCTCAAGGGCGCTAACGATGAAGGCGAGGTTACAAAGACCTTCAAGATCTCCGATCTCAAGGACGTTCCTTCCTACGTTACAAAGGATAACGCAGAAAAAACTCACGAGTTCTATAAGGAGCAGCTTGAGGAAAAGGTCAAGGAAGCTCAGGAGGGTCTGATAGGTCAGAACTATAGCTGGCTGACAAATGCCGAGGGCAAGATCGAGGAAGCTGATCTTGAGTATTCCTCAACTTATGTTGCATTCACTAAGGACACTAAGTATGATTACAGCACTGTAAACCGCATCTACTGGCTGTACAAGGTTACCTTCAAGACAGATGAGGGCGATGAGGCTGCATTCTACTATCTGTTCTACACCAGCGACATCACCTCTACACCTGACGGCAGCTACACAGACCCCGAAAATATTTACATTTCGTCAACTACCGTCAAGAACATGGAAGCATTTAACAAAGACTATGTTGACGGCTATAAGGACGACTTCACTACCGAAAAGGCAGCTTCGTAAGGAAAGTATTTATATATCCCGACAGCCCGAGAGCAGAAATGCTCCCGGGCTTTTGCTGTGCGCTGCCCCTGCTGCCTGCGGGAACTATCGGGGAGAGACCCTTTTGAAAAAGGGTCCTCCCCCCGGACCCCCCTCCCTAAAACTTCTGATTTCTTTTTGGCTAGGGGGAGCTGCATTATGACAGAACAGCAAAGTATCGGATTTCTGCTTTCTCGGATAGATAGCCTCCCCCTAGCCAAAAAGAGTTAAAAGTCTTTGGAAAGGGGTTTGGGGAAAACCTTTCTTCAGAAAGG
>DGRP01000068.1:10318-14659 GCA_002391065.1 Ruminococcus sp. UBA4385
CTTTCTTCAGAAAGGTTTTCCCCAATAATTCCCGCAGGCGGCAGGAGCAGGAGAAATTAAATAATCGTGAATAATGGGTTTTGAGGTCGAAAAATACTTGCATTGAGATTAGTTTTGTGCTATAATATTTTGGGTGTGTATTGTTATAATAATATCGGGTGGTGAAAATATGGCCAATGAAAAAGATCAGATAAAACTGCAGAATACCCGCAGACAAAGAGTCAGGACACAGCAGGGCATCATTTCGGTGTTCTCTATACTGTGCCTGCTGTTTTCATGCGTATGGGGAGTTCATGCGGTTTCCTCAAAGACTGTGTTTTTTGAGCCCTCTGATGACAGCTCTCAGGCCGAGGCCGCCGAAACCAAGAAAAAGAACGTTAAAAAAAGCGACAGCTCCTCAAAGGCTGAGGAGGAAAGCTCCGAAGCACCCGAAAGTCAGGTTTCCCACGATGAGGGCGACGACCTGTCCGATGCGGTATTTATCGGAGATTCAAGAACGGTCGGGCTTGAAAATACCTGCCCGTATCCTAAGGCTACGTTCTACTGCTATGTAGGTATGCACATTGACAATGCAACCACTGACCCTGCATTTACGCTCTCAAACGGAAATATGGGTACGGTCATTGACGCTCTGTCCGAGGGAACTCAGTACGGCAGAGTTTATATCAATCTCGGCACTAACGAGCTTGGCTGGCCTTACATCGAGAACTTCCAGGAGTACTACAGAGACCTCATTGAGCAGATAAAGGCTGTTCAGCCCAATGCTACGATCTATGCTGAGTCGATACTGCCTGTGACCGCTTCGAGAGAGCTTGAAGGCGATGACATCAACAACACTAACGTTGTCCGCTTTAACGAAGCTATTCAGCAGGTCTGCGCTGAAACAGGAGCCGAGTACCTCAACTGCCTTGAGGCTGTGGCAGACGAGAACGGTTATCTGCCCGAGGAAGCATCAACAGACGGCATACATCTGCTTGCCGATTACTGTGACCTCTGGCTGCAATATATCATAGACAATACCTGAGAAAGGACGTACAGAAAATGAATAAGAGAATAATTTGCGCTGCAATGTGTGCAGTAATGGCTATATCGGGAGCTGCCCTCACAGGCTGCGGAGACAGCGGTGACTCATCGGGCAGCGGAAAGAGCACAGCTTCAAGTGCTGATACAAAGCTTGACGCTGCTGCTATTGCTGACAAGCTCTTCAATGATATCGAGTACAAGGATCAGCTGGTGGAGCTCTCCGAGGAAAAGGTCGAGGGCGTTGTGGGCATTCCCAAAGACAAGTTCAAGGTTGCTAAAGTTTACAGAGGCTCGGGCGCTACCGCTGAGGAGATCGACTGCTTCGAGGCTGTTGACGAGGACTCGGCTGAGTTTATCTATAAGACCCTTCAGACCTACCTTGAGGATCAGAAAACAAGATATGCAGATTACGCTCCCGGCGAGATGGACAAGCTTGAAAAGGCTGTAGTCGTTCAGAAAGGCAAGTATGTTTTCATGTCGATCTCCGATGACGATGCGAAAGCTAAGGAGATAATCGGCTGACGATTTTCGGGCAACGGGGTATGAGCTCATGCCCCGATGCTTTACAGCATCTTCTATATAAGGAGGTTCGTGCCGAGGGCACGGGAAACAATGGTTTTTTCAAGTATAACTTTTTTGTTTGCTTTTTTACCGGCAGTTTTGATAGTCTATTACATCGCTCCTAAAAAGGCGAGAAACCTGGTGCTGTTTTTGTTCAGTCTGGTTTTCTACGCCTGGGGCGAGGCTGTTTATATCTGGCTTATGCTGGCATCGACCGTGGTTGCTTATGTGACGGGTCTGCTGGCGGACAGAACTAAACGCAAGGACAGCAAGCTGCCGTTTTTTGCTATGCTTTTTGCGATAGTCTGGAATATGGGGCTGCTGCTCTTTTTCAAGTACACAGACTTCTTCATAAATACTGCGAACGATGCCTTCGGAATGCACATAAAGCTTCTTGGCTTCACGCTGCCGATAGGAATATCGTTCTACAGCTTCCAGACGCTCTCCTACGTTATAGACGTTTACAAGGGCGATGTTAAAAGCCAGAAAAACTTCCTGACGCTGGGTGCTTATGTGGCGCTGTTCCCTCAGCTGATCGCAGGACCTATAGTCAGGTACAAGGACGTTGAAGAGCAGCTTATGCAGCGCTCGGAGACAGTTGAAAACTTCTCTCAGGGTGTGCGCCGATTTGCGATAGGGCTCGGCAAGAAGGTTATTCTTGCTAACAATATAGGTGCGCTCTTCACTCTCATTTCAAAGACAGAGCAGAGCGAAATGAGCGTTTGTGCCGCATGGCTCGGGGCATTTGCCTACACCTTCCAAATTTATTTTGACTTCTCGGGCTACTCCGATATGGCGATAGGTCTCGGCAAGATGTTCGGCTTTACCTTCCTTGAAAACTTCAATTACCCCTACATAGCAAGCTCTATTACCGATTTCTGGAGACGCTGGCACATATCGCTGTCAAGCTGGTTCAGAGACTATGTGTACATACCCCTCGGAGGAAACCGCAAGGGAAAGGTACGTCAGTGCGTGAATATTATGATAGTGTGGTTCCTGACAGGCTTCTGGCACGGTGCTAACTGGAACTTTATGATCTGGGGCGTTTACTACGGGATACTCCTCCTGATAGAGAAGTTCCTCCTCTGGAACACGCTGAAAAAAGCGCCTGCGGTGATAACGCATATTTATGCGCTGTTTTTCATAATCATAGGCTGGGGTATTTTCGCTTACGATGATTTCTCTGTGCTGACACAGAGCTTCAAAAATATGTTCGGACTTGGCGGAGTGCCGTTCTCAAACAGAATGACGGTGTTCAATCTCTTGAGCTACGCTGTGACCTTCATAGTGCTGATAGTCGCATCTACTCCCCTGCCGAAGAAGCTTGCAAACAGGCTCGAAGCTAAAAAGCCTGTTGCTTTCGCAGTCTGCGAGCCATTATGGATAGCTGTTCTGCTTGTGGTATCGACGGCTTACCTCGCAGGAAATTCGTTCAATCCGTTCCTTTATTTCAGATTCTGACGCAGGAGCTAAGTTATGAAAGCTGATAAGATAAAAAATTATATAATAGTCTGCCTGTTTCTTGTGTTCATTTTCGGGATATGCTTTTTCAGCATACTTGAAGACGACAGAGAGTTTTCCGAAATGGAGAACCGAAATCTTCAGCAGTTCCCCGAGTTCTCCTATGAGACACTGAAAAGCGGAGACTTCACAAAGAATTTTGAGACCTATATGTCCGATCAGGTGTTTCTAAAGGACGAGCTTGTCTCCGTCAAGACCGTTTCCGATATGGCATTTATGAAGCCCAAGCAGAATGATGTCTACCTCGGAGATGACGGGTTTTACCTCAAGGAGTACAGAGAGAACACAGAGCAGATCGACAAGAACATAGGCTGTCTTAACCGCTTTGCGGATTCACTTCCCGAGGACGTAAGCGTAAGCTTTCTGCTTGCGCCGAATGCAGTAAGCGTGCTCTCAGAGAAGCTGCCTGCGGTGAATCTCAATGACGATCAGGCTGAGGCTGTTAAGCACATTGAAGAGACAGTTTCCGACAGGATAGATTTTGTATGCCCACTCGATGCTATGAAGTCTGCCGAGAACAAGGACGAGCTTTACTACCGCACAGACCACCACTGGACCACCGCAGGTGCGGAGTTCGGCTTTGATGCTCTTATGAAGCGCATGGGCGAAGAAGTTCCCGAGTGTAACTACAGCATAGAAGAGGTCAAAGATTTCTACGGCACTATGTATTCGCAGGCGCCTTACTCCTTTGCAAAGAGCGATACGATAAGGCTTCCTGTTCAGGAGGGCAACGAGATAACCGTCCGCTACACTGAGCCCGCAGGCGACCACACTGCACCGAAGGCGTGCAAAGAGATAGACGGAGTTCAGACCAAAAGCGGCCTTTTCGCCGATGAGCTTAAAACCGTCAAGGACAAGTATGCGGCATTTATGGGCGGAAACTTCACCCGCATTGAGATAGAGGCAAAGGGCGCAGCCGATGATGAGAGCGTACTCATACTTAAAGACAGCTACTGCAACTCAATGATGCCGTTTTTCTGCTCAAAGTACAAGCACATTACTATGTGCGATCTGAGGTACTTCGGAATGGGAACGCAGACAGTATCGGAATACATAGCAGAGCATAACATCAAGAAAGTTATATATGTTTACAACATTGATTTCATAAACTCTGACAACAGCTTTGTCTGGCTGGAATAGTCCTGCCGCACGGGGCAGGGAAAACCCTGCACCATCATCGCGTCATAGTTTTGCTTTGACTTCTCTTACCCTGACCGCAGAGATAGAGAGTGCGGA
>DGRP01000068.1:14748-24102 GCA_002391065.1 Ruminococcus sp. UBA4385
ATTACGTCCAGACAGCCTCGGCTGGGTTAAGGGGGATAGGGCTTCGCCCTATGTACCCACCGGGGCTGGCGCCCCAGACCCCGATGTTCTATCAAAGCTTTGATAAAACTTATCAGCAAATAAGCCTGCACTATTTTGCTCCGCGTTCAAGGAGTGAAAAATCCTAAACAAAACTATGACGCGTGGCGGTGCAGGGTTTTCCCTGCTGCTTTAATGTTATTTTAATAAAAATGCTTTATGTTATTTTATAGTCTAAGGAGCTGAAAAAAATGGAAAGGATCTTTACTAAGGCGGATATACTTCTGCCGAAATTCTCGAAGGATTCCGAGAAAATGAGCAAGTGGGCTGTTGTTGCCTGCGACCAGTATACCTCTGAGCCTGAGTACTGGGAGGAAGTACGCAGGATAACTAAGGGCGAGAAAAGTACTCTCGAACTTATTCTCCCTGAGATTTATCTCAAAAATCCCGATGTGGACAGACGTATCGCAGGAATCGACGAAACTATGAAGCAGTACATCGACGAGGGCGTTTTCACTGAGTATAAGGACTCGCTTATCTACGTTGAAAGAGTGCAGTCCGACGGCAGAATGAGAGCAGGTATCGTCGGCGCAATTGATATGGATGGCTACAACTACAACAAGGGCTCGCAGTCGCCCGTGAGAGCGACCGAGGCTACCGTTGCAAAAAGACTTCCCCCGAGAATTAAGGTAAGAGAAAAAGCCGAGATCGAGCTTCCTCATATAATGATACTTATAGACGATGTGAAAAAGACCGTTATCGAGCCCCTCGAAGCCGTTAAGGACAGGTTTGAAAAGCTTTATGACTTTGACCTTATGTGCGGCGGCGGTCATATCACAGGCTATCTGCTTGACGATGCCGCCTGCGAGCAGGTCTTTGCAGCACTTGATAAGCTCTCCGATAAGGCTGCTTTCAATGAGAAGTACGGCGTATCAGATCAGGAGCCCCTTGTATTTGCTATGGGCGACGGAAATCACTCCCTCGCAACCGCAAAGGCTATCTATGACAGGCTTAAAGCGGAAAACCCCGACAAGGATATGTCAAAGCACCCCGCAAGATATGCCCTCGCTGAGATAGTTGACCTGCACTCTCCTGCACTTGAATTTGAGGCTATCCACAGAGTTGTCACCGATGATGACGAGGACAGACTCATTGAAGAGGCTAAGGAAGCACTCGGTCTCAGCCATGAGCCCTCCGACCAGAAGATAACCTTAGTTATAAATGCTATGGAATTTCCGTACTATATACATAAGCCGACTGCAAATCTTGCGGTAGGCACTTTCGTAAACTTTATTGATGCATACGCTGAGAAGTACGGCTCAGCTATCGACTATATCCACGGCTCTGACGTTGTAAGCCAGCTCTCAAAAACCGAGGGCAACGTGGGCTTTTTGCTTGATGATATGTCAAAAGCAGAGCTCTTCCCGACTGTTATAAAGGACGGAGCACTGCCCAGAAAGACCTTTTCTATGGGTCATGCAGCTGATAAGAGATTCTATGTCGAGGCAAGAAAGATAACCGAACAGGAGGAAAACTAATGATCTCAGAGATCAGACAGGAGCTTACAGGACACATAATGCCGTTCTGGGATAAGCTCAGAGATGACGAAAACGGCGGATTTTACGGCTATGTAGGATTCGACCTGAATGTTGACAAAAAAGCAGACAAGGGAGTTATCCTTCATTCAAGGATACTGTGGTTTTATTCAAAGGCTTATGCTGTGCTTGGTGATAAGCACTGTCTGGAGAACGCCCTCCATGCCTATGAATACATCAAAAATCACTGCGTTGACTATGACAAGGGCGGAGTTTACTGGATGACCACCTATGACGGCAAGCCCTCTGATACGCAGAAGCACACCTACAATATCGCCTTTGCGATATATGCGCTCTCCTGCCTGTATAACTCGGCAGGAAATAAAGAGGCGCTGGAGCTTGCATATAAGCTTTACGATGACGTCGAAAAGCTTGCCCTAAAGGACAACGGCTACGGCGAGGCCTTCGACTGCGACTGGAACGATGCCGCAAATGATGAGCTTTCCGAGAACGGTCTGCACGCTGACAGAACTATGAACACTATCCTCCACCTGATAGAGGCTTACACTGAGCTCTACAAGGCGGAGCAGAGAGCCGACGTGGGCGACAGGCTGAGATACCTCTTAGGGCAGATGAGCGACATTGTATACACTCCCGAAACTAATGCCCTCAAGGTATTCTTTGACAATGACTATAATCTTGTCGGAGATATACACTCCTACGGTCACGATATTGAAGCCACATGGCTTATGGATCTTGCCTGCGATACTCTGGGTGATGAGGAGCTCAGGAAGAAGTTTGCCGAAATGGATCTGAAGATTTCGAATAATATCCTGAAAATCGCACTTGAAGAGGGCGCTCTCAATAACGAGCGTGAGAACGAGAAGATCGACAAGAAGCGTGTATGGTGGGTACAGGCTGAGGCTGTGGTAGGCTTCACAAATGCTTATCAGCACAGCGGCGACAAGAGGTTCCTTGATGCGGCGCACTCCGTATGGGAGAAGATCAAGGAGCGTGTTATCGACAAGAGAGAGGGCTCCGAGTGGTTCAGCGAGGTATCCTTTGACGGCGTTCCCGATGAGAGGAAGGAGATCGCAGGACCGTGGAAATGCCCCTATCATAACGGCAGAATGTGCATGGAGATCATCACAAGGGGTGTTGAGTAATGGAGTACATCTACGAAACACACTGCCACACAAAAGAGGCAAGCGGCTGCGCCTCTGCAACGGCTGAGGAGCAGGTAAGAAAGTTCCACGACCTCGGCTACAGCGGTATAATGATAACCGACCACTTCTTTAACGGCAACACCTGCATAGACAAAACTCAGCCGTGGGAGAAAATGGTCGATGACTACTGCAAGGGCTACGAGAACGGAAAAAAGGTCGGTGACGAGCTCGGAATGACAGTTATGTTCGGGATAGAGTACACCTATCACGGAACTGACTTCCTGATTTACGGGCTTGAAAAGGACTGGATAAAGGCTCACCCCGAAATGATGGATATGAAAGTTCCCGAGCTTTCAAAGCTTGTGAGAGGGGACGGAGGTCTCTTCGTTCATGCGCACCCGTTCCGTGAGGTATACTACATCGACACTATAAGGCTCTTCCCGAGAGATGTTGACGCTGTTGAGGTCTACAACGCAGGCAACCTTGAGGACGAAATGAATGACAGGGCAAACTGGTATGCCGAGAGCTTCGGGCTGCCAAAGACCTCGGGGTCTGATGCGCACCACCTGTTTCAGGACAAGTTCGGCGGAGTTATAACCGAAAAGCCCCTGACCTGCATACAGGATTATATTGATCTGGTAAAAGCGGACAGCCTGAAAGGAATACTCAGGGCTTACCGTAAAGAAGATAAAAAAGACTGAAAGGAGAATAACTATGATACTGAAAAGAATAGCAGCTGTTTCAGCTGCGGCTGTGATGTGTATGGCGCTGGGCTCCTGCGGTGATGACAGCAGCAGCTCTGAGTCAGCTTCAAAGACTGAGAGCAAGGCAGCTTCTTCACAGGCAGACAGCGGAGACAACTCAGACACGGAGGAGCTTTACGTGAGCAAGTACGACACACAGCAGGAAATGAGCGATGAGTCCGCATGGGACCTCGTTGCTAAGATGAGAGTAGGCTGGAACCTCGGAAACACCTTTGACGCAACAGGCGGCGACGGCACGGTTGATGCGGAAATCTCCTGGGGCAACCCGAGAACCACCAAAGAAATGATAGACCTTGTAAGCCAGTCGGGCTTCAATGTTCTGAGACTGCCCGTAAGCTGGGGCACTCACATGGACGAGAACTACAAGGTTGACCCCGCATGGATGGCAAGAGTTCACGAGGTAGTTGACTATGCGATAGATAACGATATGTTCGTTATACTGAACACCCACCATGAGGAGTGGTACTTCCCGACCAATGAGGATAAGGATCAGGACATTGAACAGCTGACAGCTCTGTGGGAACAGATCGCAGAGGAGTTCAAGAACTACGATGAAAGACTTATCTTCGAGGGTGTGAACGAGCCCCGTCTCAGAGGCACAGGCAAGGAGTGGACAGGCGGCGACAGCGAGTCCCGTGAGGTTGTAAATGCTTATGCAAAGGCATTCTATGACACAGTAAGGGCAAGCGGCGGCAACAATGACAAGCGCTCCCTGATGATAACAGGCTATGCGGCATCGTCCTCAAAGAACTGCCTGCAGCAGATAGTTCTTCCGAACTATGATGACGATCACCTGATCGTTTCTGTTCATGCTTATCTGCCTTACTCCTTTGCACTTGACACAAAGGGTACAGACCAGTTTGATGCAGCTAAAGACGCAGCATCTATCGACACGCTGTTCACAGACCTTGATGAAATCTTCCTCAGCCAGCATATCCCTGTTATTGTAGGCGAGTTTGGCTGCATGAACAAGATGAATGATGAAGAGAGAGTAGAGTGTGTGACATACTATCTCAGCGTAGCTGAGCAGTACGGTGTGCCTTGTATCTGGTGGGATAACGGTGCATTTGTAGGCGACGGAGAGAACTTCGGTCTGCTTGACCGTGAGCTTATCCCGGAGTGGAAATACCAGAGCATAATCGACGCCATTATGGCAACGGCAAAATGATAAGCTAATACATATAAGATCAGTATCTTACTGACAAACAATAAAGACCGCATCGTTATGATGCGGTCTTTTCTCGCTCTGAGTTCTTACTTTATCTTTTCACCAAGCGCCTTGCACTTTGCTATTGCCTCATCATCAGGTGTGAGGTTGCAGATAAGTCCCTCGTCAACAAGCTCTCCGCCTGCTGCCTTTACTCTGTCAGCCCAGAGCCTCATCCACTCGCCGTCACCCCAGTCATAAGAGCCGAAAAGTGCTACCTTCTTGCCTGCAAGCTTACTCTCGTTAGCTGCGAAGAAAGGCTCTACCTCGCTGTCCTCAAGCTCCTCTGCTCCCATTGCAGGGCATCCGAATGCTACTGCGTCAAGTGCTGCGATGTCTCCGTCAAACTCCGAGAAAGTTACAGCCTTTACACCTGCACCCTCTGCCACTGCCTGAGCCATTGCCTCAGTGTTGCCTGTTGCACTCCAGTAAATTACTGCATTTGCCATGAAAAAACCTCCTAAGAAATTCTGAGCGCCTGGTATATGTCCAGACCCTCATTTAATTTATTGCACAGATATGTTCTGCACTTTTCATACTTACGAAAGCTGCGTTTCGCTCCCTCAACATCATTGTAGACCTTCCACGGTCCGCAAATAAGAAAGTTTTCGCCCTTGTTTCTTATAAAGCCTATCACATCATCGGTCGGATAACCGAGGAAAATACCTATTTCATGCGGAAAATCACCACTTTCACACACCCTCTCCGACAGCCTGTCAAGGGCTTCGTCAAGGCTCATAGTTTCTCTGTAGCCATAGGCTCCGAGCACCCTTGCAGCACGTCTCTCCGAGATATGCTCTCTCAGCTGTCTTTCGTTATACACAAGCACAAGCCGCCTGCCCTTACATTTGCAAAGCACTCTGATCTTCAGACCCTTTGCGGCAGCTTTCAGATTAAAGTCCATGATATTCTCATCTACTCCGCTGTCGCTGTCAAAAAGGGACATAAGCGCCGCACACTTTACTCCCAGCAGACATGGCGCTGAGTGAAATGCAAGCTTTTTCTGAAAACAAAGACATTCCTTCTGTGACATTGTTTGCCTCCAAAATTCATAGTTAGTATATTCTAACCGCTGATCAAAAAAATATACATTATGCGCAGTATTCATCAAGAATAGTTTTGAGAGCACTCACGCTTGCCGAATGTATTCTTGCAATCGGGATATCAAGCTTTGAGGACTTTGACACCACGCCTGCGAGCATTTTATGCGAACAGGTATTGGTGAAAACTACCATCAGATCGGGGCTTCCGAGCTTTCTTTCAAAGTCGGCAGGCATCTGAGTGAAAACCTTCGCCTTGCAGTTATAGGACTTGCATATATCCTTATACCTTGTAGCCATGCGGTCATTACCGCCTACAACAACGATACTCATATTATCGTCTCCCTTCGTAATATTCGTGGTGCGGTTAGTATAAGCTAACCACGATATAAATATAGCATACTTTTCCGCATTTGTCAAGTAAAAAAAAATCAACTAAAAAAATTTTTCACATGTCACAGCAGGGTGCTCGCCGCACGGCTAATACGCGGCAGGGAAAACCCTGCACCAATACGCGCCGCACTATTGCTTTAACTTTTCAGACCTTGAACGCGGAGCAAGATAGTGCAGGCTAAAAAGAAAAAAGCCCACCTCATTATAGAAGTGGGCTTGTGTACTGTTATAATTCAGCTATAGTTCCGCATTACCCCATTACAACTACTACGTTGGTCTGGTCGGTGAGCTTGTCTGCGCTGAGGTAGCAGCCCTCTACAGCTTCGCCGTTTACTGTCATCGACTTAACTCCACTCTGTACATGGTCGGGGTTCTGAATGTCGATAGAAAGATGCTTGCCTCTGAAATTCTTCTCGATCTTGAAGCCGTCCCACTCGTGAGGAATAGACGGGCTGATTGTAAGACCGTCAGCGTCAGGTCTCATACCGCAGATACCCTCAACACAGCCTACCATTACGGTCGAGCCTGTTCCTGTCAGCCAGTGAACATGAGAACGGCCTGCATAAGGTGAACGTGTTGACTCGGTGAACTGTCCGTGAACGTATGGCTCGAGAACTCTCTGCTCTGCCTTATCATTCATGTTTGCAGGTGAGGACTCAAGGAAGTACTCAAATGCCCTGTCACCGTGACCGAGAAGCGACTCAGCCAGAATAGCCCAGCCCTGTGTCTGCGAGAAGATACCGCCGTTCTCCTTGGTATCAGGATTGAAGATGTGCATGAGAGCACCGTCAAAGTAGTGGTCTACATAAGGCGGCTCCATGATCTTAACGCCGTAAGGAGTGTTCAGTATGCGGTGTACGCTCTCCATAGCTGTTTCAGCCTGCTCCTTTGTAGCAAAGCCCGAGATAACTGCCCATGACTGAGGATTGAGCCACATAGATGCCTCAGGATCTTTCTTCGCACCTACAACCTCGCCGTTGTCACGGATACCACGGATAAATCTGTCCTCGTCCCAGCAAGCTGCTAAGCTTTCGCCAAGCTCTGCCTGTACCTTGTCGATATATGCAATATACTCGGTATCGTTCTTCTCCTGAGCATACTTCTTGATAACGCTCATAGCATAGTAGAGCTGGAATGCCACGAAGGTAGACTCGCCCTTCTTGCCCATTCTCAGGCAGTCATTCCAGTCAGCGTGCAGACCTGCAGGCATTTTATGAGCACCAAGTCTCTCCTGCGAGAAGCGGATAGCATTCTTCAGATGCTCATAAACGGTAGCCTCTCCGCCGCCTGTCTCAGCATAAACGATAACCTCATCAAGGAATGCCTTATTGCCTGTCTCGCCTATGTACTTCTCTATTGTCGGGAACAGCCAGAGAGCGTCATCAGCTCTGTAAGAGGGATGTCCTGTCTCCTTAGCGTAAACGCTGTTTTCGTCGTTCTCATCGGGGCAGGTCTCATTGCCTGCGTTGTGGTCAAACTTAACGAGAGGCAGTCCTCCGCCGTTAGATACCTGTGCAGAGAGCATAAATCTGATCTTCTCAGCAGCAAGCTCGGGGTTGATATGGATAATACCCTGAATATCCTGAACAGTATCTCTGTAGCCGTAGCCGTTTCTCAGACCGCAGTAAATGAACGATGCAGCTCTAGACCAGATAAATGTGATGAAGCACTGATAAGCGTTCCATACGTTTACCATGTTGTTGAACTTGTCATTCGGTGTGCTGATCTGGAAATTGTTGAGCTGACCGTGCCAGTAGTCAATAAGCTCTTTGAGCTCAGCGTCTGCCTTGCCTGCTGTCTTATACTCAGCCATGATAGCGTCAGCAGTCTTGGGGTCTTTCTGACCTACAACGTAGATTACCTCGGCTGTCTCTCCGGGAGCAAGCTTTGCAGCCGACTGCAGAGCACCGCAGGCATTTGAGTTGTAGTTCATAGCGCCGTCGCACTTGCCGTTCTCGACTGCGATCGGGTTGCCGTATGTTCTGTAAGAGCCTATAAAGCTGTCGAAGTTACCGTTTGCGGAAACAACGTCAGCACCGACAAGACCGAAGAACCTTTCTCTGTGGTTGGAGCCATCAGCGTCCTTGCCGCTGTTCTCATTTATATGCTGAACTATCTTATTGCCTTCAAGGCTTGTTCTTGTGATAAAGAGGGTATACTGCAGGTTTACCTGATCCTGCTCGTAGTTGTTCTCGTTAGTGAACTCGCAGAAGCCGAAGAGCGAGAGGTCTCTTTCCTTATCGGAGGTGTTTGTCACCTTGACTCTCCATATCTCATGAGTTTTGTTCAGCGGAACATAGTAAGTAATCTCTGACTTGATACCTGCATACTCACTTGTGATAGTGGTATAAGCTGTACCGTGGCGGCACTCTGTCTTATACTGATCGAGGGGCTTGCCTACGGGCTGCCATGTAGCAGACCAGTAATCCTTGGTCTCATTATCTCTGATGTAGACATATCTGCCCGGCAGGCCGATATTTGAATTGAAGCGATAGCGGAGAATTCTTCCGTTAGCGCCGCTTTTGACGAAGCTGTAGCCTCCGCCGTTATTTGAAACGATAGCACCGTACTCAGGCGAGCCCAAATAGTTAGCCCAGGGTGCAGGGGTATCGGGTCTGGTGATGACATATTCCTTGTTTTCAAGGTCAAAATATCCATACTGCATATTATCATACGCTCCTTTGAATTTATTTGGCACTAAGCCATACCTGTACATATATTTTAACATATCTTTCCCGACATTACAAGGGGGTAATCAGAAAAATCCTGTTTCAAAAAATTAAATTATTAAGTCTTAATCGTTTTCGGCAGGGAAAACCCTGCACCAATACGCGCCGTACTTTTGCTTAAACCTTTTCTTGCCTTGAACGCGGAGCAAGATAGTGATAACAAAAACAAGAAACAAAAAGAAAAATAAAAAAGGAAAACAACAACCCCAATAAACCCCATAAACCACCCGAGCGGCAGGGAAAACCCTGCACCGCCACGCGCCGTACTTTTGCTTAAAACTTTTCCTGCCTTGAACGCGGAAATAGATAGTGATAACAAAAACAAGAAACAAAAAGAAAAATAAAAAGGAAAACAACAAACCCAATAAACCCCATAAACCACCCGAGCGACCTGCGAAGCAGGCTGCTCAAGGGTGGAGGCAATAAAAGCAAGACCACTATCCACTAGCACGTCAAGAAGTGGAAGTCACGTCACCGGACGTGACGAACGAACAGAGAACCA
>DGRP01000025.1:0-372 GCA_002391065.1 Ruminococcus sp. UBA4385
TTCAAAGAGCGCAGCGGCAGAAAGCCCGACAAGAAAAATGATCGCAAGTGATAACAGCATAAAAATTCCTCCATAAAATAAAAAAGCCGACAACTATAGCGTAAAACGCAGAAGTCATCAGCTTATGATAAGCGGTTTCGGTTTCCCGTGGGAGAACATCATTCCCGATATTCAGTTTATATTATGATTATACCACGGATCTGTCAGCAAGTCAATATGTTTTTTCTTCTTTTTCAAACTCAGGATATGCACCGAGCATTTTTCTGACCTCAGCAAGATACCCACTGCGAGTTTTCGCAGGAGACAGCAGCTCAATACCGTCACCGTAGCTCATTACCCAAAGAAAAAATCTCTGGTTGACACCCACATGAA
>DGRP01000025.1:424-5349 GCA_002391065.1 Ruminococcus sp. UBA4385
ACACCCACATGAACGGTGATTGTCATGCTCTCGTCAGTTTCAGAGTATCCCGAACTGTGCAGGCAGCTTGCTGATACGATAGCTGCTCTTGATGCAGATGTTTGTCTTGAAAGTCACTGGACTCCAGAAACAAAGCAGGAAATGATCGCTGATCTGAGATCGGTTTAAGTCACGGGAACACGGATCACCGTCCTCACGCTCGGCAAATCCCCGTATATTCAAAACACCCGACAGGATAAACTCCAGTCGGGTGTCGCTATGTTTATGTCTTATTTTCTCACGCATTTATGCCCCGAGGCTGCCGTAGGTTTTCCCAGTCCTCTCTTGTAAGAATCCTGACCTCGTTTTCTTCCTCTGTGCCCATAGCCGTCTTGTAGGTGTCAAAAGCGTAATGCCTGAAACCGCATTTTTCCTGCACCCTCTTTGACTGCTCGTTGCTGAGAAAATGACCGCAGAAAATGACATCAAGCCCGATTTCTTCAAAGAGAAAGCGTATCACCTCAGCTACAGCCTCGGGCATAAGCCCCTGCCCCCAAAGCTCACTGCTCAGCACAAAACCTAATTCACGGCATTTTTTATCGTCAAATTCGGGGTATTGTGTTTCATTGTATTTTTCTATCCCGACAGAGCCTACCGCTTTCCCTTGGTATTCAAGTGCAAAGCACTTTTTATTATCTATGAACATATCAAGTATGGTGCGTGTGTCCTCCTTGCTTTCGTGGGGGTTCCAACCTGCCATTTGACCTACCCCGTCAACCGACGCATAGGCATAAAAATCGTCAAGGTCGCTGCTCCTCCACGGCCGCAGGATCAGACGTTCTGTTTTAAGGGTAACACCGCTTATATCAATATTCGGATTCATCGTTTTACTCCTCATCAGGCTGCTGCCCGTCATGTGCCTGCCACGCACATTCGGTAAGCTGTATATCGCTGAAAACTGCCGTGAAGGAAGACTCCTCGGGCGAGCAGGCATATAACCCGAAACGAATTTTTCCGCCGCCCTCGTGAAGATGACAAACTCTCATCTGCTTAAAGCGCTTGCCGTCCTCGGAACATTCTATGCAGTAGTCGTCCTCTCTGCGGCTCAGGCGATACCACATCACCTTGACGCTTGCAGGTATCTCGGTAGTCGCCCAGTCGGAGTAGCCGTGATTTGTCACCACGCTGCCCAAGTGCTGGAACTCGTCATTTTCATACTCCACCGAACCCTTGATCCAGTTGTCAGAATCGAGATACAGCACCACACCGCACTGGTCAAACCGCTGATGACTGCCCGAAAAGTCGGTCTTTACGATAAACGAGAAGAACTTTTCATCGGTCTCCATCTGAAAAACGGGCGCATTGTCGTTGCGAAAATGGTAGTATGTCCTCTGCCACAGGTCGGTGTGGGGGAGGGTTGTGATGTAAACCTTGCCGTCTGTGATCTTGAAGTCTTTGGGCTGTCTTGTCCATTTGAAGTTTTGAGTGTTCATGGTGCCTCTTTATATCTCATATTCTTTACTCTTGATTTGTTATTAGTCAACGGTGTCACATCAACAAAACGTGTAAAAACCCTAAAAAACATAGGGTTTTCGTTATGTTTCCCTTTTAGTTTTCCTTTAAGACCCTAAAAACATTTTTTTGCCCCTTTATGGTTAAAAAAGGCTGTTTTATTCTATTAGAGAATACTTTTGATATCTGGCGATAAATCTCTATCAAAAAACTCATTACTGTCTAATTTTTAGACAGTATTTTTGAATAAAACATTGTCTAAGATTTAGACAGTGATTAATATCATAAATTAATACTGTCTAATTTTTAGCCAGTGCTTCGGTAAATGATTTTCAGAACAGCTCCACTCTCTCAAGCAGAAAGTCGATAAGATTGCAATGGAATATGCCGTTATCGTCAAAGTAATTGTGAGATATATCCTGCCTGATGACGATCTTCTTAAAGAAATCCCTTGTTAGCATAAGTGAGGACAGCTCGGAATCGGTCTTTTCCTCGTTGTCCATTCGCAGGGCAGACTGGATATAAATGCGTCTGTCGGCATCGTTGACAACAAAATCTATCTCCTTCTGCACATTACGCCTTTCGGAACGGTCTGCCACTACACCTACATCGACCGAATAACCCCTGCGGATCAGCTCATTATAAATGATGTTCTCCATAAGGTGTCCCGGGTCGAACTGCCTGTAATTGAGCCTTGCATTTCTAAGCCCCGTATCGGTGTAGTAATACTTATAGGGGAACTTGAAATAGGTCTTGCCCTTAACATCGTATCGCTTAGCTTCGGAGATAAGGAAGGAATCCTTTATATGCTTGATATAATTTGACACAAGCGCAGGATTGATCTTCTCGTTTTTCATACTTGCAAGTGCATTTGCAACATTCGTTGGATTGGTAAGAGAGCTTATCTGCGAAGCAAGAAAATCAAGAATGTCATTCAAAATATCCTCACGCTCAATGCCGTTACGCTCAACAATATCCTTGATGTAAAGCTCACGGTACAGACTGGAAAGATACTCCTTTTTATCCTTTTCGTCACCAAGAGTTGCTATCCTCGGCAGACCGCCATAGAGCATATACATATCAAGCGCAGTGCGTTCATCGGTATCTGTTGCCGAAAGAAACTCCTTGAATGACAGCGGATAAACGTGTATCTGCGAAGCTCTCCCACGAAACTCGGTGGCAATATCATTTGAAAGCCCCTTTGAGTTGCTGCCTGTAACATAAACATCGAGGTTCTTGTACGCTTTCAGCTCGTTTAGCATATCATATATCGTGACCTCAATTCCGCCGTTTTCCTTATCAACGACCTTGCTTGTCATCTGCACCTCGTCTATAAACAGATACATCTTTTTATCTTTGTCAGCGGTTACAAGCTCCTCAACGTATTCGCAAAGTACGATCGGATTTCTGAATTTGTAATAACGCCGCTGGTCAAGCTCGATCTTTATGATCTGATCTTCGGTCACTCCATTATCAAGCAGATACTGATAAAACAGCTCCATAAGCAGCACTGATTTGCCGCAGCGCCTTATCCCGGTAATTACCTTTATCTCACCGTTCCACATCTTGTGAACTATACGATCGAGATAATGATCTCTATTTATCATAGCTCCTCACCTCTTAATTGCGTCAATTGTGACGCTACTTATAGATATATTATACCACGCTTTTAAGAAAAAAACAAGTAGTTTATCAAAAAGTGACGTATAATTTGCGTCGCATTTGACGATAAATCTATGTATAAACAGATCAATTATATATCCAAGGATATGGTCAAGAACTGTTTTGATATAATCGGTGCTATTAAAATAGATTCAAATGAAACGTCGTATTATTGGGTGAATGGGACATAAAAAACGGAGCCGTATGACTCCGTTTTTTGTTACTCTATCTCCTGTTCAAGCTCATCAAATTCGGAAGAGCTGAAAAACTCACCGAGCGAGATATCCAGTCCATCGCAAAGAATCTTGATAGTTGTAATTGATACATTTTTCCTGCTATCATCGAAAAGGCTGTAAACTGTTGAGGGGGTAACTCCCGAAATATTTGCAAGCTCGTTAGCCGCAATACCACGTTCATTGCATATGCTTTTAAACCGCTTGACAACGGCATTTTTAACTGCTGACAATTGCATCACCTACTGTATAATCCTTAACTAAATTATACAGTTTTATACGTTCATGCGTGTACGCACTTGCGTATATTATAAAAATGTGATAAAATAAAAGCAGGGCTAAATGCTCTGCTTTTGTGTATAGTATCTATTACTCTTCTTTTAATAGCTTGTATGGCTCAACATTAAGCGCATCGGCAATATCGAATAGCGTATCAAGTGATACTGTGCGATTGACATTCGGCGCTTCAACAGCCCCGATGAATGCAAGGTTTTTATCTATCATTTCTGCTAACTGCTCCTGCGTTAAACCACGAAGCTTTCTGTAATAGCTGATTTTTAAGCCAATATGCTTATATTTATCGTAGTATTTTTCTTTCATCTGCCATACACCTCTGTAATATTCTAACACAAAAGGTTGACAATATGAATTTGCTGTTATACAATATATATTGTATAACAAACAATAGGAGAATCATTATGAATATTTTCACAGTAACCTTTTTCGGGCATAGATACATTAACAATATGTTTAAATTAGAAGCAAAGCTTGAGCCAATCCTTAAAGACCTGATAAAGCAAAAAGAATACGTCGAGTTCCTTGTTGGTCGTGACGGCGAGTTTGACCAGATAGTTTCCTCGGCTATCAGAAAAGCAAGGGAGCGCTATGACTATGGGAATGTTTCGCATATACTTGTGCTGCCATACGAGCGAGCCGACTATCGTGACAATAAGGACAGCTTTGAGGACTATTATGACGAGGTGCAAATAAGCTCCTCTGCCGCCGCTGCTCACCCGAAGGCTGCTATCGGAATAAGGAATCGTGCTATGATAGATAGATCTGATATGGTTATCTGCTATGTGGAAAAGAAAAGCGGCGGTGCTTATAATGCGATGAAGTATGCTGAGAGTATTGGCAAGAAAGTTATCAATCTTTATAATATGTAAGAGAAAAGCCCTCGCAGATGTAGTGGTCTGCGGGGGCTGATTGTATAATCAAATATCTAATAAAGATTGTATGAATATATCAGAAGATTTGTCTTTGCATTTCAAGAACAGATCAAAAGCATCATTTCTGGTCTGTTCTCTGTTGACAGAACTATCATCAATCACAGATTGACAATTATGAAGGCGTTGATTATGATGAGGACTATTCGGAGGATTGAGTGGAGAAGTCTGAATGTCATATCCCGCTTCGTATCCAATTTTTATTATAATGCTTTATCATGTTTTGAGCTATAGTATATGTGAATAAAATCTTGAATGAGAGACTCAATGAAAAAAGAGATACTTTGATTTTCGTATTGTGGATTGAAAATCG
>DGRP01000042.1 GCA_002391065.1 Ruminococcus sp. UBA4385
TGATAATTACAGAGATGTCAGAGGTCTGGTTTTAGGAGGGATCAGACATGGCAAATATCAGAAAAAGAGGTAATACATATCAGATCAGGGTATCGTGTGGGTACAAGCTCAATGGCGAGCAAGTCGTGCAGACTATGAGTTGGAAACCGCCGGAAGGCATGACACCCAAGCAGACAGAAAAGGAAGTCCAAAAGCAGGCGATACTGTTTGAGGAAAAATGTCTTAGAGGGCAAGTCACAGCGAATGTGAAATTTGAGGAATTTGCGGAGCAGTGGTTTGAGGAGTATGCGAGGTTGAACTTGCGGAAGTCGTCATTTGAAAGAATGTGGCAGGTGACACAGCGGGGTTATCCTGCGTTTGGGCACTTGCGGCTCGACAGGATAACAGGGCGGCAGATACAGCAGTTCATCAATGAGCTTGTGCTCAACGGCAAAAATATGCAGACGGGCAAGCCGCTATCACGCAAGACCGCTGTGCATCATTTGAGCTTTATCTCGGACGTTTTCAGCTATGCGGTAAGAATGGACATCGTGTCCGATAATCCTTGCAGGAAGGTCTATGTGCTGAAAGGCGGCAAGAAAGAAAAGGAGATCTATTCGATTGAGGAGATCGAGCAGCTTTTCAGGCTCTTAGAGGACGCACCACTAAAGTACCGCACTTTTTTCACGCTGGCGGTCTATACGGGCTTTCGTCGGGGCGAGTTAATGGGCTTGGAGTGGAAGGACATTGATTTTGAAAGCGGCGTGGTCAGTGTCAGACGCACATCGAACTATACCGTAAAGACGGGCATTTACACCGACACCACAAAGACAAAAAGCTCGCAGAGGTCTATGAAGCTGCCGCAGCTTGTGCTTGATATTCTGAAAGAGCACAAGGCGGAGCAGGACGAAGAACGCAGAAAGCTCGGCACAAAATGGTTTGAATGCGACAGGCTTTTCGTCACGGCTGACGGTCACCCGATGCACAATAATACGACCTACAACTGGCTACGGAAGTTCTGCAAGAAAAATGATTTCCCGTTCCGGGATATTCACTCCCTGCGTCATATCAACCATATGAAAACATCTTTATAAAATCACAAGTATAAAACAACACATTCCCCTGCAAAGCAGCAGCCGCATTCCAATCAGGAGTGCGGCTATATTCTGCTCATATCAATTGTAATCCTACATTTTCAAGTCCTCGTAAATACTCCTCGCTATTTACAAACTACGAGTTATGTGATATAATTACTGTAAAATGTCGATAAATGCTTTATTAGGAGTGATATTCATGCTGCCAATGATCTATATGGCGCTGGTTGACGATGAGGACCTGCCTGCGTTTGAATCACTATATGAGAATAACAAAGACGGTGCTTTTAAGAGTGCTAATAAGATACTGCAAAATGATGCCCTTTCCGAGGAATGCGTTCAGGAGGTCTTCCTTGCGATTGCCAAGAACTTTAAGACTATAAGCATCCGTGATGCGCAAGAGCAGGTTAAGTATCTTTACATAAGCGTCAGAAACAGAGCTTATAATATCATTGAAAAAGAAAAGCCAGCAAAGAACGATATGCCTTTGGATGAGGCAATCCTGATAAGCAGCGATGTGTCAGATTTCAAAAACATCGAGTATGAAGAATACATCGGTAAGCTCCGTGACACAGATCAGGATATACTGTATGCAGTAAACAAGCTGGGACTTAGTTATAATGAGATCGCTGCTTCCTGTGGCATAAGCTATGAAGCGGTCAAGCAGCGGCATTATACTGCGAAACAAAATCTAAAAAAGATTCTGAGTGAACAAAAAGTCTGATGTAATTGATCAGGCTTTTATTTTTTGAAGGCTCTGTTTATTCGGGAATTTACAAAATATTAATATTTTTTTGCTTACAAACAGACGGTTTTAACTGTTATATGTATTAGAAGGAGATATATAACCGACTTTAGAGAGGACAAAACTATGATCAACAATCCCGAGCTTTTACAAGCTATCGAAAATGTATTCAACGAGCGATTTGAGCGTGATATGGAGGAGTTTCGCAGCACTCCTCCGCACGTTTTCAGCGAGAAGCATAATAAGAAAATGGCAAAGCTGATAAAGCGTCAGCGTAAGCCGTACTTCAAGCTTATCTGCACGACCGGTCGCAGGGTGGCTTGTATCGCTGTGCTTGTGATTGTTGTGTTTGCATCGTCACTGACAGTCAAGGCTGTACGTGAGGCTGTATATGATTTCATTATGAGCATTTTCTCCGACCACACCGTTGTGACCGTAGACAGCGGCACCGACGCGGGCTATCCAGAAACGATCGAGGAGGAGTATTATATTTCAGACCTGCCCGAGGGGTTTGAGCTGGTGGATCATCAAATAACAAATACAACAATTACAAGTTCGTATTTTAATAAAGAATCCTATATAGTCTTTACGCAATATGTGAAAAATCATTTTAAGAGAAATATTGATAATGAAATGACGTTTCATGAAAAACTAGTTTATGATAATCAAGAGTATTTGATTTATACTTCAAAATATGATAGCTTGTATATCTTGGATAATGGTTCGTATATTCTTTCTATACAAAGCAATTTAGACAAGAATACTATCCTGGAATTGTTTAAATCTATAAGATAAAATAATTATCTTACTTTTTATCATCTATTAAAACAGCACTAAAGGGGTATCATTATGAATAGGATCACGGCAGTTGTTTTGTCACTTATAATAGGGCTGTCAGCTTGTGCCTGTGCTGACAAGGAAAGCAAAAAGCAGGAAACATCAATAAAAGCAGGATCGGCTTATGAGATGTCGCTTCCGCCGACACAACTATTCAGAAACAAACAAAGCATATCTTATAGCAACGGCTTTATATATATGCATATATCAGCAGATGATAAGACCATTTATGAGTATGATACAGTAAGCAAAACGTGCTCTGAGATCAAGATAGATTCTCCTGAAAATACAGCACATCAAAATGTGATCTGTCATGACGGGCTTATTTATTCCATAGAGCACACAGTATCTGATACAGATGCTTCGGGCCCATATTATCTTATCTCTATTGACTATAACACAGGAAAGACCAACAGACTTTACACATCAAACGATAAGGTCATATCTCTTGCTTCTTTCTATCAGGATACAGATATGCTCTATTTTATAGAAGGCAAAAACGGGCTTGATAATGCTGTCGATGACGGCTATTACAGCGGGTGGGATCTTATGAAGCTGGATATTACATCAGGAAAAACACAGAAGGTCGTAACAGCTAATTCTTACTATATTGAAAACGATATTATCTACTTTACAAAATATTCTCCTGAAAAGCATACGATAGATCTGTTTTGCTGTCCTGCAGCTTCTCCGTCTGAGATCACCGATCTCGGCATAACCGTTAATACTGCTCAGGAGATCGTAAACGATAATAATGAAACCATCTCTTTTGATTTTCCTGAATATATGTATTATACAGATGATGATAAAATATACTATGCCGACCCGTCAAATACATTAATGTGTTATGATACCAATAGCAAAAACACGAAACCTATTGCCACTCTTAGTGAGAACAGCAGGATCAATTTTTTTGGACTATACAATGACAAATGGTATATTCTATCTCGTGAGATCGCCGGAAGCGGAGGTCAGTATTGCTTATATAAAATCGAAAAAGACGATAAGCCTGAGCTTATTCTGTCAGATAAGATGTTAAATCAAAAATATCAATACGAATACGAGTACATAGATGCTATCGCTGTTTTTGATGATATGTTCTATGTAGTTACCTATAACGGAGATATGGGCAGATCATTTTATCAGCTTGAAAATGATGATACAATAACGGCTGTTAAACAACTCGGTAACTGGGATTATGATGCTTACGAGGAAGAAATGACATACATCGAAAAATCAATACTTAACAATGATCCATCTAAAGAGCATTTGAGGCAAGGACACTGATATGGCAGTACTGGAAATAAAAAACCTTTCAAAAAAATACGGCAGGAAGACAGCCCTTAAAGGGATAAGCTGTGAATTCAGGACAGGGATAAATGCTCTTCTCGGACCAAACGGTGCAGGAAAAACTACTATTATGAACTGTATCTCTGGAGTGCTTGCAAAAAGCGGAGGGAGCATTACACTTGACGGTAAGGACGTTTTCAGAATGGGCGAAGCCTATCGTGCAAGGCTCAGCTATCAGTTTCAGTATCAGCCATTTTATCCGAGCTATACCGCAAGGGAGTTCCTGTGCTTTATCGGTTTGCTGAAAGGTATGGAACGCTCTGCTATCAATGACGAGATAAAAAAAGTGCTCTCGCTTGTAAACCTTGATGAGAACATTGATGATAAGATAAAGTCATTTTCGGGCGGAATGAAACAGCGTCTTGCAATTGCACAGACTATTATGAACGAGCCCGAGATACTTATCTTTGATGAGCCCTCAGCTGGACTTGACCCATTTGAGCGTGAGCAGTTCAAGCGGATAATGGTAAGGCTCAGAAAGAAAAGCATTATCATAATCTCAACGCATATAGTTTCGGATATTGATACTATTTGTGATGAGCTGATACTCTTAAACAAAGGAAGCGTAGTCGCAAATGACAGTCCGGATGTGCTTTGCAGAAGAATAAAAGGGCTTGTATGGGATATCCCGAAAAGTGAGATCACAGATGAAATATATCAGCATATCTATTTTGAAGATGATAAGTCAAAAATGCTTTCACGCACTCAGCCGACAGAGAACGCTAAGCTCAGTGAGCCCACAGTGAATGATCTGTATTTTTACTGTCAGTCAAAAAATGCATTCGGCGGTGAGAGCAAATGAGCGTGCTTTCGTTTATGATAAAAAAAGCACTGAGAAAAGCTGTTGTCACGGGGCTCGTTATCGGTGCTTTGTCCTGTGTGTTTTTGTTCTTTATGATGATGGATAACAGCGTTTTTGACAAGGCTTATAAGGAACGCTTCGGTGAGCTCAGCAGGTCGGAGAATCCGTATTCTGAGCTTGAAAGCACAGAAAAAAGCATTACTGAAAGCAAAGCTCGGATATACAGACAAATAGACGAATGGCAGAATGAGCACAGCGAATACGGAAAGCCTCCTGCTCCATTGTCAAAGGAGCTGACCGAAGAACTTATCCGTGAGCGTACAGCCGACAGCAGTTCATCACCCGAAAGGCTTACACCGCTGATAAAGGCAGAGCTGTCAGCGCAAACGAAAACCAGATCCCTTATAGTTGACCGCAGAACAGGCTACACAAGAAATATCCGCAGGGGCGTAAAGGACGAGTATTCGCTGAAGGTCTCCGATTTTCTGATAGAGGACTACGGTAAGGTGCTTGAGAGGCTTGAAGGCTGTGATAAGCTGATCGACACAAGAGCTGCAAACAGTCTGAACAATTACCTGTCCGGAGAGATGCTTCTGACACTCGGAGTGTTCGTTCTGATGTTTTCGGTCTTTTCATCAGAAAAAAGCTCGGGAAGGTTCCGTGCTTTTGCTGTCACAAAAACAGGAGCATTCAGGTTTACGTTCTGTAAGATCGTATCTGCAATGCTAAGCACTCTGTTATTCATAGCGGTAGGACTTGCTGTGCCGATAATTATGACGGCTTTTCTGTCACCCGATAAAGCGGTCTGGTACATGCCTGTGCAGTATCTGAAAGGGTTTGAGCTGAGTGCCCGAAATATGAGCTTCTTCGGATATATCGGTCTGGTATGTCTGTTGAAAGCAGCTTATCTGATGATGCTGTCATCGTGTATGCTGCTTGTGTCTATGCTGTCACCAAACAATCTTATATCGGGAGCGCTGTCGTTTATAGCTGTAGTGCTTGTGTTTTTGAAATCACGGCTTGCTGATGGCTCGGTACTTATGACAGTCATAACAGGCGACTTTGTTTCTATGCTCAATGACAGGGGCTATGTGCCGTTGTTCGCAGAGCCCGTGAAGCTTTACGTTCTGTTTCTTGCAGGGGCTTTGATGCTTTCAGCGGTCATACTGGGCTTAACTCTTATTCTCTCGAAACGTAAGGGGATATGATCATGTACAGGTATCAGTTTTCAAGGCTTATAAAAAGATACTGGGCTGTTGCGGCGGTGTTTCTGGTGCTTGCGTTTGCGGTCAGGTTTATTGTGATAAAAGCTTATGACAACGATAAAACAAGGGTAAAGCTTGACCCAAAGGCATTGTCCTGCCTTTCTGAGATGATAGCTGAAAGCCGTGAAATGTCAAGGGCAGAGCAGTTTGCCTTTATTTGTGGATATGAGATACAGGCTTTTGCACAGAATGACAGAGCTGCTGCAGAAGCTGCGAATTACTATCATTCTGCACTTGATAACTGCTTAAAGCTTGACGGTGTGACAGAATACTCAAACAGCGGCGAGGGGATCGTCAGCGCAGATATTCCTCCAGACCTTATCGAAAACGAAAAGCTTTATGCCAATATGGGTAAGTCCGATATAGCCTACACAGATCCATATACGCTTTTTCTGAAGCTTCGCACCTTTGCGCTGACGGATATCTTTGCGGTCATCCTTGTAGGACTGTTCGTTTGTGCGAGCTGCGAGAACGGGCTTCACAAGCAGATTCATATAATGAAAAACAGGAAGCTTTTTCTGCGTTCCCGTGAGATAACACTGACAGCACTTCTTTTTTTAGCATATACTCTCGGGTTCATAGCGGATATTATTCTGAGCGGAGCTCTTAAAACTGTCGGTCTGTTCGGAGCAACAGTACAAAGTGACCTGAACTTCCTGTACTCACCGATAAGACTGACTTTTTCGGGACTGACAATATGGCTCTATGCAACAGGACTGATGAAGCTGCTTATCACATATTCGCTCCTGATAATATGTGCAAGGTCGCTTTGCTCGGTCAGAAAGTATCTTATAACAGCGGTATCGGCTTTGACGGTATTTTCCGCAGCAGCAGTATATATCCCCGAGGTCTCGCCGTATCTTTTTTGTGCAGTTTCTGACAAAATGACTGAGCTTATGTATATAAGCTACATTAAAGCACTTGACGGTTCGGAATGTGTTAGTGTGCTGCTGTTTTGTATGGCACTCCTCGGCGGACTTTGTGCATGGCGGTGGTGCGGGTACAGAACAGAATAATAAAACCAGATAAGGTCCGGCGAACTGTAAATGCCGCCGGACCTTATCTGGTTATATTCCGATACGATAGCTCCTTCGCTCTGCTCAGCGACCTTAGTTCCGGGTCAGAAGTAACCCCCCATCCCCAAATCCTGCTCATTTGCAGGATTCAGGGCTGGGGGGTTACTTCTACTGCCGAATGTTACTATTTCTTTTTTGAACTACACTTCTTG
>DGRP01000044.1 GCA_002391065.1 Ruminococcus sp. UBA4385
TCCGCATCATCGCTTTTTGCATTATCATTATCGCACTATACTATTATAGTGCAAACTTGCCGGTATGTCAATCACGATTTTATTAAGGCAACACCGCACGACCCGCGGCTAACGCCTCTGCACATCATCTGCTTGCCAGCTTTCCGTCATATTGCCCAAATTCTCCTTGACTTGCGTCAGCAAGCCTGCGTCGAATTTAGGCAATCTGACGAAAATCTGGACGGCGCATCTGATGCACATGGGTCGTGCGGTGTTGCCTAAAAAAATAAGAGTATCGTGGGAATTTTTGGTTAATGCTCCGATTTGCGGTTAAGATAATTGACAATTCTTAATGCTTATCGTATAAATATATATGAAATAATAATTTGGAGGAATAAGAATGAAAATCAAAATTATCAGTGCTGTTCTTGCTGTCTGCATGATGCTGTCAATGGCTTCCTGCGGAGCTAAAGACGAGAGCAGCTCAAAGAAGGAAAGCACCAAAGCAACAACTACAACAACTACGACTGCAGCAACCGAGGCTGTAAAGACCGAGGTTGAGTCCGAAGCAGAGGAAGAGCCTCAGATCACTTTGACAAAGAGCTCCCTTGAGTACTGGGCTGAGGATTCTGCAGTAAGGGAAGACCTTATTGACTACGTTGAAAAGGTAACTGACCCGGACAGCGAGGACTTTATTCCCGTTGAGGACAGAATTGCCGTGTTTGATTTTGACGGCACACTTATCGGAGAGCTTTATCCCTGCTATTTTGACTGGTGTCTCTTTGTTCACAGAGCACTCCATGATGACAGCTATCAGGCTCCCGAGGATATGAAGGCGTTCGCTGAGGAGCTTGAAGAGGCATTCAAGACCAGAACACTTCCCGAGGGCTCGGAGATAAAGAGCGCAAGATTTACAGCTCAGGCCTTTGCAGGAATGACAGTTGATGAGTTCAGAGCTTACTGCCGTGACTTTATGAATACCGAGGCTGAGGGCTTCAATAATCTTACAAAGGGCGAGGCTTACTATAAGCCTATGGTATCCCTGTTTAAGTTCCTTCAGGATAATGACTTTACCTGCTTTATCTGCAGCGGTACAGAGAGAAACTGCATCAGGGAAATGATACAGGGCGTGCTTGATATACCTGCAAGTCAGGTTATAGCAACTGACTGGAAATATGTCGGAACTGAGCAGGGCGACACCGACCCGTTTGACTATCAGTTCAAGCCTGATGAGAAGTTAGTATTTGCAGGTGAGCTTATTACAAAGAACGTAAAGGGAAACAAAGTTCCCATGATTGCAAGAGAGATCGGTCAGGTGCCTGTTCTTGCTTTCGGAAACAGCTCCGGCGACCTTTCTATGGGTCAGTATGTAGTAAACAGCGATAAGTATGATACAAGAGCATATATGCTCCTCTGTGATGATACAGAGCGTGAGTACGGAAACCTCGAAAAGGCAGAGAAGTTTAAGAAGACCTGCGAGGAGCTTGGCTTCACAACAGTATCAATGAAAAATGACTTTGCAACTATCTACGGTGACGATGTTACCATAACCGCAGAAGCATCTGCCGCAGACGCAGCGTGATAAACTGAAAAGAGGGGCTGTGAAGCCTCTCTTTTTTGTGCATGTTTTTTATTGTGTCCTATTGATTTTTTGGAAGCAGTGTGATATAATTTCTTTAGTAAAAAGATTGAACTTTTGCAGAGGACTGACTATGAACAAAGAAAAAAAGGTTAGGCGTAAAAAGCTCAGGTGGCAGGTAGCAGGTATACTTGTGTTTTTCAATATACTGTCTATAGTTATAGGCAGCATTGCTATATATTACGGCAGCACAAGCACATATCTGACTGCAAAGAATGACATGATGGAGCGTGACCTTGAAAAGCTTCGTGAGAACATGAACGATATGATCGCGCCATCGTGGTTTTTCGATTATGTAAAGGATCATACTGATGAGATACATGGAGAAATCACCGAAGATGAAGCCAGAATGTTCATGGATATTGATTCTTCTTCCGAGGATATCGAAGAGTATATAAGAAACAGCTCTCCTGAAATGCAGCTTGCGGTTGCAAAAATGGATTACAGCTCCTTCTCAAGCAGGCTTGATTATGAGTTTCAGTATTTCAACTATGACGGGCTGTATATGATAGATGTCAGAGATGGAAGCAGGGGTTATGTTTATTATGATTCGAGCAGTGAAAATGATAAGGGAGATGAAATAGGTACTGTCCGGGAATATGACATCAGAGATCATGAAGCGGCAGAAACACTTCTGAACGGTAAATCCAATAAAATTGAATTTGAGAGAGTCAACAATCAAAACGGCGACGGAAAGAATTATTATGTAGCTTGTATGCCTTTGAGATATGACGGTGAGCTAAAGGCAGTTCTGTGCCTTGAGTATAACTGGGATGAATTCAATATTGACTTGAAGAAAAACATCAGGATCACGGGTATTTGTGCTCTGGCAGGTATGCTCCTTATCTGCGGACTGCTTATGGCAATAGTTGACAGGATAGCTGCAAGACCTTTGTCGAAGCTGCAGGGTGCAGTACATGAGTACACCAAAAACAAAAACAGCGATGAGGTTGTAAAGCGCATAGCACAGATAAAATCCAGAAATGAGATCGGTGATCTTTCGGGAGAGATAACGGCTCTTGCGGTTGAGATCGACCGCTACGTTGATGATATCAACAAGGCTAAGGAGAATATCAAGGAGCTTTCCGAAGAGGTCATGGAAGCACTTGCCCACACCATAGATGCTAAGGATAAGTACACAAACGGCCACTCGGTAAGAGTTGCGAAGTACTCACGAATGATAGCAAAGAGGCTTGGTCTTTCGGAATGGGCACAGGACGACATTTACTATATGGGCCTTCTCCATGATATAGGAAAGATAGGAATTCCGAATGCTATCATAAATAAGCCTAACAGGCTGACAGATGAGGAGTATGAGATTATAAAAAAACACCCTGTACTTGGCTTTGAGATACTTTCGGAGATCAAGAGCAGGCCTGACCTGTCTATCGGTGCAAGGTGGCACCATGAGCGCTATGACGGCAAGGGCTATCCCGACGGCCTTGCAGGTGAAGATATACCGTTTATGGCAAGGATAATTGCTGTAGCTGACAGCTACGATACTATGACCTCGAACAGAAGCTACCGTAAGTTCCTGCCGCAGGAGGTAGTTCGTGAGGAGATAGAAAAGAACATGGGCACTCAGTTTGACCCGAAGCCTGCGGAAATAATGCTGCAGATAATCGACGAGGACACAACCTACGAGCTTCATGAATAGCTTTAAGAGCAGAGATGAAAGTCTCTGCTCTTCTGCTTGCTGCAAAAGTTCTTTTAAAAGGGGGCTGGGGCGACAGCCCCAGTGGGGCAAAGGGGCGAAGCCCCTCTCTCCCCACCGCCCGAGGCGGTGACGAGCGAAGCCGAGGAACACGCCGAGGGCTGATTTTGCACTGTTTTTGAGTTTATCAACAGACTGAGGAGCAGAGATAAAAGTCTCTGCTCTTTTTATATCTGCAAAAACGTGTAAAGAAATTTATATAAACCCCTTGACAAATTATTAAACGTGTGCTATATTATATATAAAGATTGATACACGAATTGAAACGAGGTGAGCCTGATGAGCAAAAGTGTGTATAGTATCGTGCTTAGTGATGAGGTTGTAGCGGCGGTGGATATGCTGGCGATGAAGCTTGGAACAAACAGGTCGAATATGATAAATCAGATATTGGCGGAAAGGGTCTCGGTGATGACACCTGAGAGAAGGATAAGGGATATTTTTGAAAATATCTTTTCCCTCATGGACGAGCGCTTTATCCGTGAAGCGGCAACAGCAAATACGGCTCTGGCACTGAGAAGCTCTATTGCCTATAAATATAAGCCTACAGTCAGGTACAGCGTGGAGCTGCTCCGAGCTCCTGAGGGTGACAGAATAGGCAGCCTTCGTATTTCGTTCAGGACAAGGTCGCAGGCATTTATGGATATGCTTGCAGTTTTCTACAGACTGTGGACAGCTGCGGAGAGCGCTCACACAGACAGAGAGATAGAGTACAGAGCCGAAAGCGACAAGCTGATAAGAGGAATATATTTCCCGAAGGGCAGAACAAGTGCCTCCTCCGAGGAGCTGGGAGCTCTGATAGGGGAGTACATCAAGGCATTTGATACGGCTTTGAAAAGCTTTTTTGCTAATGCAGATCTTCCTGAGATTGCCGCTGCCGTTGTGCAGGAGTGCTATGAGCGCTCGGTGAAAAACGGCATTATATCAATTTAGAGAGAACAAAATGTATATAGAGATTTAAGACAGAAAGGATGAACACCATGAATGTAAACAAGATGACACAGAAATCATTAGAAGCAGTTCAGGCAGCACAGGGCTTGGTGACTGAGTATCAGAACAATGCTATTACTCAGACTCACTTAATGGCTGCTCTTATGAATGAAGAAAGCGGACTTATTCCGCAGCTTTTTGAGAAAATGGGCGAAGACCCGACTGCAGCTAAGCAGTACCTTTATACTCAGCTTCAGCAGCTGCCGAAGGTGTACGGCAGTGCCCGTCCTGCGGACAGCGTATATATTGACCCTGACTGCGACAGGGCACTTAACAATGCCGAAAATACTGCCGAGCAGATGAAAGATGAGTACGTTTCGGTAGAGCACCTTTTCTTAGGCATAGTGAACGAGGCTGATGACAGCATAAAGAAATTTATGAGCTCCTTCGGAGTGAGCAAGGGAATGTTCCTGAAAGCCCTGCAGGGTGTGAGGGGAAATTCGAGAGTAACCTCTCAGACCCCGGAGGATACTTATGATGTACTCAAAAAGTACGGTCAGGATCTGACTGAGCTTGCAAAAAAGAATAAGCTTGACCCCGTCATAGGCAGAGAGACAGAGATAAGAAACGCAGTGCGTATACTTTCAAGAAAAACGAAGAACAACCCTGTCCTTATCGGTGAGCCGGGCGTCGGCAAGACCGCTATCGCTGAGGGGCTTGCTATGCGAATTGTCAAGGGAGATGTACCCTCAAACCTGAAAGACAGAACACTCTTCTCGCTGGATATGGGCTCGCTTATAGCAGGAGCAAAATACAGGGGTGAGTTTGAGGAAAGGCTCAAGGCAGTGCTTCAGGAGGTAAAAAAGAGTGAGGGCAGGATAATCCTGTTTATCGACGAGCTCCACACCATAGTCGGGGCAGGAAAGACCGACGGTGCTATGGACGCAGGAAACCTCTTAAAGCCAATGCTTGCAAGAGGAGAGCTCCACTGTATCGGTGCTACCACCTTAGATGAGTACCGTGAGTATATCGAAAAGGACGCTGCACTGGAGAGGCGTTTCCAGCCTGTTATGGTCAGTGAGCCTACAGTCGAGGACACTATCTCGATACTGCGTGGTTTGAAAGAACGTTATGAGGTCTTTCACGGTGTAAAGATACATGACTCAGCCCTTATCGCTGCAGCAACCCTCTCAAACAGATATATCACAGACCGTTTCCTCCCCGATAAGGCGATAGACCTTGTTGATGAGGCCTGTGCCCTTATCAGAACGGAAATGGACTCTATGCCGTCCGAGCTTGATGATATTTCCAGAAAGATAATGCAGCACGAGATAGAAGAAGCTGCCCTCAAAAAGGAGAGCGACCGTATCTCTCAGGAGCACCTTGCCGATGTACAGAAGGAGCTTGCGCAGATGCGTGAGAAGTTCGCTTCTATGAAAGCAAAGTGGGAGAATGAGAAGTCATCTATAGGAAAGCTGCAGAAGATAAGAGAAGAGATCGAGGACGTAAACTCTCAGATTGAGATTGCTGAGAGGGGCTATGACCTCGACAAGGCGGCAGAGCTCAAATACGGAAGGCTGCCTGCTCTGAAAGAGGAGCTCGCCAAGCTTGAGCGTGAAGCCGAAGAGAAAACCGACAACACCTTCCTGCATGATAAGGTGACCGATGACGAGATAGGCAGGATAGTTTCCCGCTGGACAGGCATACCTGTGACAAAGCTTATGGAGGGCGAACGTGAAAAGCTTCTGGGACTTGAGGACATACTCCACAAGCGTGTGGTTGGACAGGACGAGGCTGTAAGAAAGGTCAGCGAGGCGATACTGCGCTCCCGTGCAGGTATCGCAAACCCGAACCAGCCTATAGGGTCGTTCCTGTTCCTCGGACCTACAGGCGTCGGCAAGACCGAGCTTGCAAAGGCACTTGCGGAAGCGCTTTTCGATGATGAAAAGAACATGGTGCGTATAGATATGTCGGAATATATGGAGAAGTTCTCCGTAAGCCGTCTTATCGGAGCGCCTCCGGGATATGTCGGCTATGAGGAGGGCGGCCAGCTTACCGAGGCTGTCAGAAGAAAGCCATACAGCGTTATACTTCTTGATGAGGTCGAAAAAGCTCACCCCGATGTGTTCAATATACTTCTGCAGGTGCTTGATGACGGCCGTATCACGGATTCACAGGGCAGAACTGTGGACTTCAAAAACAGCGTCATCATAATGACCTCGAACCTCGGCTCGCCGTATATACTTGACGGAATAGAGGAAAACGGCGAGATCAGCGAAGCCGCAAGGGCTCAGGTAGACGGGCTGCTGAAACAGCATTTCCGCCCCGAGTTCCTTAACCGTCTTGACGAGATAGTTTACTACAAGCCACTTGTCAAGGAGAATATTGTGAAGATAGTTGACCTTATGCTTGCAGACCTCAGACGCAGACTTTCTGACAGACAGCTGAGCTTAGAAGTCTCTGACAGGGCAAAGGACTACATCATAGACCACGGCTTTGATCCTGCCTTCGGAGCAAGACCCTTGAAGAGGTATATCCAGTCAAGCGTTGAAACTCTGATAGCTAAGAAGATCATCTCGGCAGATATAGCAGAGGATCATATCCTCAGAGTCGATGCCGACGAGAACGGACTGACAGTCAGATAAAAAACAGCGGAGCCTGTTTCAGGCTCCGCTTTGCTTTTGGAGGTTTTCCATGCCTGCTCTTGCAAAATGAGCGAAGATGTGCTATGATATAAGAGTACTGAATGTACATCTGAATGAACCGGAGGTTGCTAAAATGTTTGATGCTCAGAAAATTAAGGACGAATGTGTAAAATGGATAAGAGATTTCTTTGAGGAAAACGGAAAGGACTGTAATGCCATAGTCGGCATTTCGGGAGGAAAGGACAGCTCTATAGTTGCGGCTCTGTGTGCCGAGGCTCTCGGTACTGACAGGGTAATAGGCGTTCTTATGCCCTGCGGAGAGCAGGCCGATATAGATATGGCAAAGCTCCTTGTGGAGCATTTGGGAATAAAACACTATATCATAAATATCAAGGACGCAGTTGAGGGTCTTACAAAGGCTATGCCCTTTGAGCTATCAAAGCAGAGCAGGATAAATATGCCCCCGAGGATAAGAATGTCAACTCTCTATGCGGTTGCACAGAGCCATAACGGCAGAGTTGCAAACACCTGTAATCTCTCAGAGGACTGGGTGGGATACTCCACACGCTACGGTGATGCCGCAGGAGATTTCAGCCCGTGCTCACACCTGACAGTGCAGGAAATGAAGGCTGTAGGCCGTCTTATCGGTCTGCCCGATGTGCTTGTAGACAAGCCCCCTATCGACGGACTTTCAGGGCTTACCGATGAGGACAACCTCGGCTTCACTTATGCAGAGCTTGACCGCTACATCAGAACAGGCGAGATAGAGGATCAGGAAAAGAAAGCCCGAATCGACCGCCTGCATAAGCTCAATCTTTTCAAGCTTCAGCTTATGCCTGCTTTTGATCCTGATATAGAGACAGCTATATAAGAAACACAGTTTTTTCGGGATATCTCCCAAATATGATTTATCGGATTTGTTTGAGTTGGTGATTGATTTATTGGCCTCTTTATGTTATACTTTATGTAGTACGGAACAATAACACTCAAATCAGAGATCTTGGGCTGATGCGATCAATGGAATAATAGGAAACCTACATTACGAGGAGATGATCTGATGAAAAAAAGAGTATTTCTGTGTCTTATGTGTGTGCTGGGCACGCTGGCGTTGTACTCGTGCGGTGTTGATCCGAGCTCAGTAAGTGAAAGTACTGTATCTGAAAGCTCCGAAGCCGTTGGGGCTGATGTAAACTCCGTTGAGTATATCAATTCTGCTTTAGAAGAAGTGAAAGATGAGTATAAGTACGTAAGAACGTATGAGGTCGATGACGGACAAATAGTTGTTGATCTGGAAAATGACGGCGACATCAGTTCTGTAAAACAGTACCTAAAGGATCGTGGAGTTGATGTTGAAAAGATCCATTTTACGTTAATGGATAAAGAACCGCGTGTTCTCACGTGAATATTTATGGAAATACCGCACAGACGTGCGGTATTCTGCTTTATGGGGCTTTCTGTTCGACCTTAGCGCCCTTAAAGTAGTATTCAAGGATAGCCCTGTGGTTTTTTCCGTCATGCGCCATAGAGTTTGCTCCGTAAAGGCTCAGCCCTACAAGGTGCCCGAGCCCGTGTGTGGTGAATGTATATTTTCCGCTTTTATACTTCACCCCGGCACAGGGAGAAGCAAGCCCCAGAGCCGCACAAAGCTCCCCCGAGGAGACTACGTTTCCGCAGACAAGGGCTTTTGAGATCATTCCGTTATTGTCGGTTTCAAGCTCTGTGAGGGCCTTTTTCTCAGCCTTTGAAAAATCTATATCGGGAAAGGCCTTTTTAAGCTTTTTCCGAACCTCCTCGTCTGTGAGCGTGATGACCGTCTCATAGTCGGGGCTTTTCTTGTCCCGAGGGCTTTTCACGCTGACAAGATAGGGTATATCCTGTCCCCATGCCTCTTTGGCTGAGCGTGTCACTCCGCAGGAAACTGCATGGTAGGCAGGCAGTACGGGCTCGCCATTATAAAGCAGTATTTCGGACTTTGTGTCGGCGGTAAGCCTGCAAAGCTTAGAGAATACGCTCTCAAAATCCTTGCCGAAGTACTTCTTCGCCTGAGCCTTTGTAAAGAAGGACTGATATTTCTGTCTGTCATCGCTGACAAGAGCACCTTTCAGCTCCTTTGTCGGAGATTCCTTTTCGGCTCTGCGCCTGCGTTCAAGATAGGTGCGTATAAGTACAGCCTGAGCCTTTATAGCTTCATCTTCATAGCTTTCGGGTATCTGAGACATCAGCGACAGTGCTATAAACTCGGTTTCATCATAGTCAGCAGTCTTGCCTGTGCTCTCCGAGAGCACCCTGACAGTTCTCCCCGAGGCAGGTACAGCCGCTGCCTGCGAACCCTCGGGCTTGTCTCTCCCGATGAAGATAAGAGCAGGCACAAGTGCTGCCAGTACCGCAAAAACGAGCGTTATTTTAATCACATCATTCATAGCTATCCCTCCGAGGACATTATATACCCTCAGCAGTGTGAATTTAGGCGGAAACAGTCGGAAAAGTCTGATTTGACAAGTTGTCTTTTTTATGGTATAATATTAAAACTTATTTAAGAATGTCTGAAAGAAAGGGGATATTTTATATGGTAAGCAATAAAGCAAGGTCTATGTTGTATAAGAGGTTTGTTGAAAACAATGCTATAGACCCCAAGCTCTATGATAAATATGTGGTAAAGAGAGGCCTCAGAAACTCCGACGGTACAGGAGTTATGGCAGGTCTGACCAATATCTGTAACGTACACGGCTACGTTGTTGATGAGGGTGTAAAGTCGCCTATACAGGGTCAGCTTATATACAGAGGCTACAACATCAGAGACCTTGTAGACAATGCAAGAAAGGAAAACCGCTTTGCCTATGAGGAAATAGTTTATCTGCTTCTTATGGGAGACCTCCCGAACATAGAGGAGCTTGCGGCATTCAAGGCAATGCTTGCTGAAAGCAGGGCTCTGCCTGCCGACTTTTTTGAGGACATGATACTTAAAGCTCCCTCAAAGGATATAATGAACAAGATCGCAAGGTCTATCCTTGCCCTCTATTCCTATGATGATGACCCCGAGAACCGTTCGCCTGAGTATGAAATGGCAACAGCAATTTCGATCATCTCAAAAATGCCGAACATTATGGTCTCGGCTTATCAGGTAAAGAGACGATCATTTGACGGTGCGAGTATGTTCCTGCACCCGCTGATACCCTCACATTCTACTGCTGAGATGATTCTTTCTGCCCTCAGACCCGACAGAAAGTTCACTGACGATGAAGCAAAGCTTCTCGACCTTATGATGCTTCTGCACGCTGAGCACGGCGGCGGTAACAACTCCACCTTTGCCTGCAGAGTGCTGACATCTTCGGGTACAGATTCCTATTCTGCGTATTCAGCAGCAGTCGGAGCGCTCAAGGGTACACGTCACGGCGGTGCTAACAAGAAGGTTTCCGCAATGCATGAGTGCATAAAGTCTCACGTTCACAACTGGGAGGACGATGATGAGATTGCGGCATTCCTTGAAAAAATACTCAGAAAAGAAGCCTTTGACGGCTCGGGCCTTATCTATGGAATGGGTCACGCTGTATATACACTTTCCGACCCCAGATGTGAGATACTTAAAGAGAACGCTATCAAGCTTGCAAGAGGAACCGAGTTTGAGAAGGAGTTCAGACTTCTTGACGCTATCGAAAGGCTTACTCCCGAGCTCTTTGCAAGGGTCAAGGGCAACGATAAGGTAATGTGCGCAAACGTTGATATGTATTCTGGCTTTGTTTACAGAATGCTCGGTATCCCCGAGGATCTTTTCACACCGATGTTTGCAGTTTCGAGAATGGCAGGCTGGTGTGCTCACAGATTCGAGGAGCTCGTAACAGGAAAGCGTATTATCCGTCCTGCTTATAAGTCTGTAACAGCAAATAAGGTGTATGTTCCGCTGGCTGAAAGATAACATTTTCCGCTGTTCTTTACGGACAGCGGTTTTTGTTATGTTGGGCTTGCAATTTCGGCATGAATATGTTATAATAAAACTGTGTATGCGTACACAGTCTTATTCTTTTGTCAGGAGGTGTCTGCGGTGAAAAGATTAGTCTGCTCTCTGAGCTGTGCGTCAGCTATGCTTTTAAGCGGCTGTACGGGTGTTTCATTTACAGTGGACACACTTCTTAATGCCCCGAAGTTCACCGAGGAGCAGAGCGCGATCCATGAGGCTCTTATAGAAAGGGTCGGAAGCAATATAACGCTTAAATATCCGAGAAACGGAGATTACCGTTCGGCATTTGTTATCGCAGATATCGACGATGAGCCCACCGAGGAAGCCCTCGTGTTTTATGAGTACGCTTCAAACAGCGGCAAAGACGGGCTGAGGGTAAATATCCTTGATAAGAACAGTCAGGGTAAATGGTACTCCGTAAAGGAGCTTGCAGGCGGCGGAACTGAGATAGACAGAGTAATGATAAGCTCGGTCGGAGATGAGGGAGATACTGACGTGCTGGTCGGCTATCAGAACCTTACCAGTGAGGAAAAAACTCTTGAGATATACAGCTATGAGGATAAGGAGTTTAACCGCATAGCCGAGGATCAGTATTCAGTGCTTGAGCCGATCGACATAAACAGCGACGGTCATAATGAGGTAGTAACTATTTCAAGGTCTACAGAGCCCGAAACAGGAGTATCTGTTGTGACGGCATCACTCCTCAGAACAGAGGACGGAGAAATCACCAAAGACGCAGGCATAAGAATGTGCGACGGAGTGCAGAACTACGTTCAGTCGAAGTCGGGCTATATCGAGGGCGGAAGAAGAGCGCTCTTTGTTGACGGTCTGAACGCAGAGGGAAACCTCCAGACCGAGATAGTTTATTACCGATATTCAAGTCTTCAGAATCCCATGCAGCAAAGACCCGATAAGCTCATACCCAAGTGTATCAGACCCGCAGGCTATTACTGCACAGATATAGATGAAGACGGAGTGATCGAGATACCTACGACCTCTGCAATGATAGGCTATGAGAATGCAGTTACAGAGGAAATGGTCTACATGACAACATGGAGCGAGTACAGAGACTTCTATGACCTTAAAGAGAAGTACAGCGGCTACTACGCTATCTCGGACGGCTATTTCTTTGCCTTCCCGAAGAGATGGAACAGTTCTGTTACTGTGAAGAAAGACCTTGAATCGGGTGAGCTTGTGTTCTATAAATACACAGGAGATATAAACACAAGCACCGAGGAAATAATGCGCATAGGCCTTTCACCGAAGGCAAAAACGGAGAGATATGTGTCTGACGGCTATCAGGTGATAGGCAGTAAGGGTCAGCTTGACTACGTTGTGAAGCTTCCGCTTGATAAGCGTGAAAAGCTCATACCCACCATAGATGAAGTAACTAATAACCTTTATATAACAGATTAAAGGAGGAAAAACAAATGAAAAGAGTGCTGGTTTGCGAAGACGAGGACTCCATCAGAGAGTTTGTCGTGATCAATCTTGTAAGAAGCGGCTATGAGGTAATTGACGTCGGCAACGGCGAGGACGCTCTCAAAGCCTATGACGAAAAGGACGGCGATTTTGATGTTGCTCTCCTTGACATTATGATGCCCGGCATTGACGGTATGCAGGTGTGCAAGAAGATAAGAGAGAAGAACACAAACATAGGTATAATTATGCTCTCGGCAAAGAGTCAGGAAATGGATAAGATATCCTGTCTTATGGCAGGTGCTGATGACTACATCACAAAGCCGTTCTCTATCTCCGAGCTTATCGCAAGAGTAGATGCAGTGTGCAGAAGAGTGAGCCGTTCGGGAACAAAGACCGAGGAAACCTCATCTATCACATCAGGGCCGTTCGTCCTGAACCTGAAAAGCAGGACAGTTCTCAAAAACGGTCAGCAGATAGATCTCACTCAGGTAGAGTATCAGATTATGGAGTACTTTTTCAAGAATCAGAACACTGCTCTTGACAGAACAAGCATACTCAACCATATCTGGGG
>DGRP01000007.1 GCA_002391065.1 Ruminococcus sp. UBA4385
GTGGCGGTGCAGGGTTTTCCCTGCCCGTGCGGCGAGCACCCTGCCCCCACTTGACATTACTTTGTCCGAGTGGTATAATATCTTATGTATGCAAACACTAAATGGAGGTATTACTATGGAATACAAATTTTCAAAAAAGGTTCGTGATCTGCAGGCTTCCGCTATCAGAGAGATACTAAAGTACTGCGTTGACCCTACCGTTATTTCGTTCGCTGCAGGCAACCCTGCTCCCGAATCTTTCCCCGTGGATATCCTGACCGATATCTCAAAGGGCATTATGGAGAATGACCCTATACTGGCTCTCCAGTATAACATCACTGAGGGCTATACTCCGCTGAGAGACCTGCTCAAAAAGGAGCTCGAAGCTAAGGGCGAGTTCGACCCCGAAAAGGACGAGCTTATTATCACAAGCGGTGCTCAGCAGGCTAATGCACTGACTGCTAAGGTGCTCTGCGACCCGGGCGATATCATCGTTGCCGAGGCTCCGAGCTTTATAGGCTCGCTTAATGCCTTCAAGGCCGAGGACGTTGAGCTTAAAGGCGTTACCCTCGAAACTGACGGAGTGAACATAGCAGAGCTTGAAGAGGTGCTCAAAACAGGCAGAGTAAAGCTTATCTACATAATAGCTAATTTCCAGAACCCGACAGGTCTGACAACCTCTCTTGAAAAGAGAAAGCAGATACTTGCCCTTGCCAAGCAGTACGGCGCAGTTATCCTTGAGGACAACCCCTACGGCGACCTCAGAATAGCAGGCGAGGATATTCCCTCAATGAAGAGCATGGACAATGACGGCATAGTTTGCTATACAAGAACATTCTCGAAGATTCTCTCACCCGGAATAAGAGTAGGCTACATCAGTGCTCCCAAGGAGATAGTCGGCAAGATCACTGTCTGCAAGCAGGTAGACGACGTTCATACAAACATCTGGGCACAGGTGCTTGCTTACCGCTTTATGACTCAGGTTGATATGAAGGCTCACATCAAGAGTCTCCAGGATATCTACAGAAAAAAATGCAACCTTATGCTTTCCGAGATAGAGAAGAACTTCTCTTCAAAGGTACAGTTCACAAGACCCGAGGGCGGACTTTTCATCTGGTGTACTCTCCCCGAGGGCTATGATATGATGAGCTTCTGTTCAAGAGCTGTTCAGGAGTACAAGGTGGCAGTTGTTCCCGGAAGTGCATTTATGATCTCCGAGAATGACAAGACATCTTCATTCAGACTGAACTTCTCAACTCCGACCGATGAGCAGATAATCGCAGGCTGTGAGAAGATAGGAAAGCTCTCTAAAGAAATGTTCGGAGAATAAACTGAAAGGACAATATAAATGAAACTAGGTATGGTAGGACTCCCGAATGTGGGAAAGTCAACGCTGTTTAATGCCCTCACAAATGCAGGTGCTGAGTCAGCGAATTATCCGTTTTGTACTATAGAGCCGAATGTCGGCATAGTATCGGTTCCCGATGAAAGGCTTGATAAGCTTGCCGAGATGTATCACCCTGTAAAGTTTACTCCCGCAACTCTGGAGTTTGTTGATATAGCAGGACTGGTAAAGGGTGCTTCAAAGGGCGAGGGACTGGGAAACAAGTTCCTTTCAAATATCCGTGAGGTAGACGCTATAGTTCACGTTGTAAGGTGCTTTGAGGACGAGAACATAGTTCACGTTGACGGCTCGATAGACCCGATCAGAGATATAGAAACTATCGACTTGGAGCTTGTGTTCGCAGATGTAGAGCTCATTGAAAGAAAGCTTGACCGCACCAAAAAGGCCATGAAGGGCGACAAGTCACTTGCAGCCGAGGTAGACTTCTTAGAGAGACTTAAAGCATGGCTTGAAGATGGCAAGGCAGCCCGTGGCTTTGAAATGACAGACGATGAGAGAGCAACCCTGAAAGAAACTCCGCTTCTGTCCTTAAAGCCTGTTATCTATGCAGCCAATCTCTGTGAGGACGACTTCAAGAACAACATAGAGACCTGCGAGAACTACAAAAGGGTAGCCGAGCACGCAAAAGCAGAGGGCTCGGCAGTGTTCCCGATATGCGCTCAGATAGAGGCTGAGATCTCCGATATGGAGGACGAGGACAAGGAAATGTTCCTCTCAGACCTCGGGCTTGAAACATCAGGACTAAACCGTATCATCAAGGAGGGCTATTCTCTTCTCGGACTTATCTCCTATCTTACAGCAGGCGAGCCCGAGGTAAGAGCATGGACAATAACCAAGGGCACAAAGGCACCTCAGGCAGCAGGAAAGATACATACCGATTTTGAAAAGGGCTTCATAAGAGCCGAGGTAGTATCCTTTGATGACCTTATGGCCTGCGGCTCAATGACTGCGGCAAAAGAAAAAGGACTTGTACGCTCCGAGGGCAAGGAGTACGTTATGCAGGACGGAGATATAGTTCTTTTCCGTTTCAACGTATGATCATCAAGCGTGTAAGCAAGCTTATTCAGGCAACAAGCTTTGTTTAGGCAATAGGCTTTATTTAGGTAATAGGGAAAAGGGAATAGGGAATAGGTATGGTGTTCGCAAAGCGAACTTATGCCCATTCGGGCACGCAGAGAGTGCTGACTTTCCCATTTGTTGTTCTAAAATATTAAAAGCAAAAAGGCTCCGAAAAAACTCGGAGCCTTAATTATTGTCTTAAATCATCACCGAAGGTGATACCTTACCTATTCCCTATTCCCTATTACCTGTTACCTAAAAACTACCTGTTACCTAAAAATTACCTATTACCTAAAGTATTACCTGAATAAAAGACTGTTACAGGATAAAGCAAATCAGCCCCGAGCAGCCTTCGTTTATCATGCGCTCTATGGTCTCTCGGATTTTAAGCCTTGCGTCATCGGGGAGCTTCGATAGCTTTCCGCTTAGCCCCTCCTTGACAAGCTCATGAACACTCTTTCCGAAGATGTTCGACTCCCATATCTTTTCGGGGTCATCCTCAAAATCGCCAAGCATATAAAGTGCAAGCTCCTCGGATTGCTTCTGCGTGCCAACTATCGGAGATACCTCGGTGTTGATGGTTGTTTTCATCAGGTGTATAGCAGGCGCCTTTGCCCGAAGCCTTATCCCGTACTTGCCGCTTTGGCGGATTATCTCGGGCTCTTCAAGTCTCAGCTCCTCAGCTTCGGGAAGTACTATTCCGTAGCCTGTGGCTTCCATTTCGTCTATTGCGTTTTGGTATTTTGCAAAGCGCTTCTTTATCTGCATAAGCTCCATTATCTGCGGCATAAGGTCATTTTCATTGTTGATGTCAAGTCCTGCCGCCTCGCCTATAACCTTGAAGAATAACTCGCTTTTTAGCTCTGCCTTAATCAGTGCCGAGCCGTTTGCAGCGTCAATGCTCATAGTTTTTGCTGAGGTCAGCCACTCTATCTTTGCAAGCTTATCGGAGAGCGTTTCTATATCACGCAGTGTGTTTATATCGGCGGCAGAGGCTCTTATCTGAGCGTAAAGACCGCTTTTCAGCCAGTGACCTGCAGGCAGTGAGTTTATCCATGAGGGCATTTCTATGCCTATATCCCTGATAGGAAAGGCATACAGTACATTTGTGAGTATCTCGGTTATTGCGTCCTCGTCAAGCTCCAGACAGTTTACAGCTATTACCGAGGTGTTGTATTTTTCACTCATAGAGCGTGCAAGCTCCTGAGCCTCTGCCGATTCGGGCTCGGTGCAGTTGAGAAGTACTGCAAACGGCTTGTCGATCTCCTTGAGCTCATCAATTATGCGCTCCTCACACTCTTCATATTCCTCTCTTGGCAGACCCGTGATACTTCCGTCAGTAGTCACCACAAGCCCTATAGTTGAGTGCTCTGTTATAACCTTTCTTGTGCCGACCTCGGCAGCCATATTGAACGGTATTTCCTCATCAAACCAAGGGGTCATCACCATTCTGGGAGCTTCGTTTTCTATGTAGCCCTGAGCACTCGGGATTATGTAGCCCACACAGTCTATCATTCTGACACTGAACTTTGTCCCCGAGGCAAGCTCCACACTTGCGGCTTCTTCGGGAATAAATTTGGGCTCTGTAGTCATGATAGTTCTTCCGCCCGATGACTGCGGCAGCTCGTCAATAGCTCTTTCACGGCTGAAATCACTGCTGATGTTCGGTATAACAAGCTGCTGCATGAATTCTTTAATAAAGGTTGATTTACCTGTTCTTACAGGCCCTACAACACCGATGTAGATGTTGCCGCCTGTTCTTGTGGATATGTCTTTGTATATATCGTTACCCATAGTTCGGCCTCCGTTTCTTTAGTTCAGCACTGCGGAACAAGCAGAATACCGCTTATCGGATCGTCTGCTGTCAGCTCGTTGCTTTCAAGTATTGCACTGACTGATGCTCTGCATCGTTTTGCCACCGACCATATATCCTCACCTGCATCACATCGGCAGAGCCTTATGGTAGCTGTGTCCGAGGTCTCCGCAGGCTTTGAGGTATCGGCCGTTATATCCGAGAGAGCCCTTACCGTGTCCTTGGAGCGCACTGTCCCTTTTATCTGAATGACAGCATTTGCATCAGCCGTACTGTCACTTGTAAGGCGGTAGGAGCAGGAGCTTACTTCGGCAGAGAAGTCATACTCGCTGTTCTCTGAAAGACCTTCGGCACTGAGCTCTTTTTCAAAAGGCACATCCTTTTCTATAAAAACGGGAGTGCCCTCTGAGTTTTTCCCGAGCAGCCTGAAGCACACATTCCCCGAAACGGTAAGCTTTCCGCTGTCCTCATCAAAGCGTGAGTTGATTTTTCCGCATTCTGCTGTGCAGTCATAAACACAGCTTATGCCCTCGCCGTTTTTGGAGAGCACAGCATTAACCTCGGTGCTGTCTGAAATGTCAGACGAATCCGAAGCGGTAAAGCCCGTAATGCTTGTAAGCTCCGTATCATACAGGGTGGAGAATGCATCGGTTACAGCCCTTGTCTGCTCGTATTTAACGGCTGTACAGCGAACAAGCAGCACTATTTCGCACTCAGCCGATGATGAGTCTCCCGTCTTCGGAATAATATCACATTCGGAGCAGCTTATGTCCACCTGAGCGTCAAAGGTGTCATCAATGCCGTCTATGTCGATTATCTGGCTGAACGGCAGAGAAAAACTCATACTCTCGACAGTGTCCTCACCCTGAGAGTCAACACAGCTGTAGAGAAGAGTAAGCTCTGCATCTCCCTTGGTGATAAGCTTGCCTGCAATCATTTTGTGCTCCTTCTGAGTAACCTTGCTTGAGCTTCTGAGCACAGCTCCTATCTGCGGTTTAGTCCGTGACAGTTCAAGCTCCTCGATAAGAGTTATACGCTTTGCGGCAGTAAGCCTTCCTGCCGGGTAGGTAAGCTCTTCAAGCTTTGTTTCTATTCCTGCGCCCTCGGCATGAGTGATAAGCTCCGAGAGCTCGGTTCCGTAAGCTTTGATATGTACGCTCAGTGCGCCCCTTATGTCGAGCCTTCTGCTGTTGGCGACCCTGCAGTTCACATAGTCGCATGAGGGCTCAATTATGACAGTCGGGTCAAGCACATCTGAGTCAATATCCGAGGAACGTGAGTAGCTTACATTCTGCTCTATTGAGTATATCCGACTGCTGTTCTCCTCCAGATACCACACTCTTATCAGTGCGGAGAGCTCATAGGAGAGCCTTCCTCCGTTTATCGAATGGGAATCCGCACAGGGTATGACCGTGCATTTAAGCACTCTGAAAATGTCGGGGTAGTAGTCGGGCAGGATAATATCCTTCTCAACAGGCTGCTCCCCGATCTCATCGAGCACAGTTTTCTGCGTGCAGACGGTGGTTTTTTCCAGCTTCAGTTCGTTGTTATCCATAAGGCGGTGACCTCCTGTTTTAATATTTCTAAAACAGTATATTCACCCAATCAGCCGATTATGCAGAAAATGAAAAAGCTCCGCCATAAGACGGAGCTTAAAAACTTTTCTTATCTTTCCTCGCCCATAAAGAACAGTGCGAGCGTTCCGGGACCCGAGTGAGCACCTATTACAGGACCTGTATAGCAGATGTGAACTATCGTGTCGCTGCCAAGCCTGTCACGCATAAGCTGAGCCGCATATTCAGCGTCCTCCATGCAGTCACCCTGACAGATAGCGACTTCCTTGTTCTCCCAGCCGCCGACCTTTTCGCTCACAAGCTCTACCAGCTTGTTTATTGACTGCTTTCTTCCTCTGATCTTTCCTATCGGGATAAGATGACCCTCATTATCAACATGAAGTATAGGCTTTATTCCAAGCACCGAGCCTGCAATAGCAGCCGCAGCGGAAACTCTTCCGCCCCTTTTAAGGTACTTCAGGTCATCAACCGTGAACACATGGCACACGTGAAGCTTGTTAGCCTCAAGCCACTCGGCAAGAGCATCTATGTCAAGACCCTCTTTTTTCTTCCTGTCAGCCTTTATAAGAAGCAGTCCCTCGCCGGTAGATGCGCACAGCGAGTCTATACAGACGATCTTTGCATCGGGATACTTTTCAAGCAGAGTATCTCTTGCTATGCAAGCGCCGTTATAGCTTCCGCTCAGTCCTGACGAGAAAGCAAGATACAGTATATCGTATCCGTTTTTGATTTCTTCCTCAAATGCCTGTTCGTAAACAGCAGGTGAGATCTGCGAGGTCTTGGTCATAGACCCGTTTCTCATCTTGTCATAGAAAACCTTCATAGACATCTCATCGCCGACATAGGTAGTGGAATCCACCTCATAGGTCAGATTGAGTATCTTAACGTCCATGCCGTCAAGCAGATTCTCGGAAAGATCGCAGGTAGAATCAGAATAAAGGCGATAGCCCTTTTTAGCGCACATTAAAAGCACCCCTTTTTAATTCATATACTGACATTATAGCATATAATTTCAAAAAAGTAAAGAGAATATTAAAAAAAGTTGTTTATTGTGATGAAATTATCTGTGCCTCGCATACAGAGGGGCGCCCGTTTTCCAGCTTAACATAAAAATCTTTTCTGCCAAGGTCTATAAGCTCTTCGCAGATAAGGTCAGCTATTTCTGTTTCTATAAAGCGCCTTATGTCACGGGCTGAGCCGTTTTTCTTTATAATGGCTTGTGAAATATAAGAGGAAAGCTCCTGCGAAAACCCGACTGTCATGCCCTCACCCTTCATTCTTTCCGAAAGTGCGCTGAGCTCCTTTTCAGCTATCAGTCTGAGACTTTCCTCCGAATGCTCCGAGAATATGATAGTTTCGTCTATCCTTGACAGCAGCTCGGGAGAAAGGTGCTCGTTAAGTGCGTGTCTCAGCACCTCGGCTTTTGTGCCTGCCCTTTCTCCGAAGCCCAGTGAGTGCTTTTCTTTAGCTTCCTTTGCTCCGAGGTTAGTTGTCAGAATTATAACCGAGCCTGCAAATG
>DGRP01000107.1:0-12060 GCA_002391065.1 Ruminococcus sp. UBA4385
GAAGTACAAGTGTGAAAGCTGCGGTACTATGCTCAAAAAGAAAGCAGGAGGAAACCTCACGGTCGATATTGGTTAAAACACAACAATTTAAGTCCGAGGCCGATGCTTCGGACTTTTTTGTGTACACAATACTTTACATTTTTGATATGCTGTGATATAATTTATTATGGTTATCCCTTTGACACACACAGTTTTGCCCCCAAACCCTCGCTCGTCTGTGAGCATTCGCTCACAGCGAGCTCGGGAGAGTATGGGGGAGGGCTTCGCCCTCGTTACCGACCCATCGGGGCTTCGCCCCGAACCCCATTATCTAAGGCATTTTAATTGGTGTGTCAAGTATATAACCATATAATTTATTTAAGTTGGTTTAAGGTAACTGTACTATAATTTTGAAAAATGAGAGGGGTTATAATATGAGACTTTTACTTGCAGAAGATGAAAAGGAGCTCTCCAGAGCCCTTGTTGCTATACTTAAACACAATAATTACTCTGTAGATGCTGTTTATGACGGTCTTGATGCATATAACTATGCAAAAGCAGAAAATTATGACGGTATCATTCTTGATATAATGATGCCGAAATTGAACGGAATAGATGCTCTGAAGAAAATGAGAGCAGATGGTATCAATGTGCCTGTACTTATGCTGACTGCAAAGTCAGATATTGATGACAGAATAGAGGGTCTGGATTCAGGCGCTGATGACTACCTCACTAAACCGTTTGCTATGGGAGAACTGCTCGCACGTATCAGAGCTATGACAAGAAGGAAAAGCGAGCTTTCCTCAAATACGCTGAAACTCGGCAATATCACTCTCAGCCGTGAGAATTTTGAGCTTACGGGTCCTGACGGAGTTCAGCGTCTTGGAAGCAAAGAATACCAGATGCTTGAAACTATGATGATGAATCCCAAAAGGCTTATATCCACGGAAAGGTTTATGGAAAAGATCTGGGGATATGATTCCGAGGCTGAGATCAATGTTGTCTGGGTGTATATTTCATATCTCAGGAAGAAGCTTACATCGGTCGGAGCAAATGTCGTGATAAAGGCTTCCCGAGGAATGGGCTACTCACTTGAGGAGAAAACGTAAAACTAAGCTTATAAGCTTTCAGGGGGTGATCGGATTTGATAAAGAAGCTTCGCAGAAAATTTGTACTTATAGCAGCGGTCAGCCTGTTTGTTGTTGAACTCGTTATTGTCGGAACGATCAATATTATCAATCACTATAATATTGATAAAGCTACTGACGAGGTTATTGACGTACTCGTTGAAAACGGCGGCGGCTTTCCCGAACTCAGAATGGCAGAGCCTCCTCAGCCTGAGAATATTAACGAGGAACACAAGCCTGATGATTTTGAAGATGATTATCACAATAAGACCGATTACCGATTGATGGATAACTTCAAAAGCAAGAACCTTAATGAAGAGACCCGTTATAAAACTCGATACTTCGTTGTGTTTTTCAATGATGAAAGTGATGAGATAACAAAGGTTGATACCGGTCATATTGCCGCTGTTACAAGTGAGCAGGCTATATCCTATGCAAAAGAAATAATAGATGCAAATGATGAAAGCGGCTATACCGACATTTATAAATACAGGGTCGCTGACAGCGATAACGGAAAAATGATAGTCTTCGTTGACTGCCGTTCAGAGCTTTCAACTGCAAGAAACTTTATGCTTATTTCTATAGTGATAGGTGTAGGGGCTTTTCTGATAGTGCTGCTTCTGATAATTATATTCTCAAAAAGAGCTGTCAAGCCTGTTATTGAGAATATGGAAAAGCAGAAGCAGTTTATTACCGACGCAGGACATGAGCTTAAAACTCCGCTTGCGATCATATCCGCAAATACGGAAGTAATCGAGCTTACAAGCGAGCCCAGTGAATGGACAGAGAGCATTAAAAATCAGGTGACGAGACTCAGCGAGCTGATAAAGGATCTGCTTAATATGGCAAGAGCTGAGGGCGCTTCAAGCAATATGACTTTCATGGACTTTGATATTTCAAATGCTGTCACTGAGACTGCAGAGCCTTTCAGAACGCTTGCCGAAACTAACGGCAAGAGCATTGAGCTTGATATTGACAAGGGGCTAAGATACTACGGTGACGAGGGTGCGGTAAAGCAGCTTGTTTCGGTACTGACGGAAAACGCTGTCAAGTATGCTGATGACGGCGGAAAGATAGAGATAATTCTTAAGCCCGAAAACAAGGGCGTGCGTCTTAGCGTTAAAAATCCATGTGCAGTGCCGCCTAAACACCCTGACAGGCTTTTTGACCGTTTCTACCGTGATGACAGTTCTCATTCAAGAAAAGACGGTGAGAAAAAGGGCGGCTACGGTATAGGGCTGTCGGTTGCAGCATCTATTGTTGAGGCTCATAATGGGCGGATAAGCTGTCATGCAAAGAACGGGTATATAAGCTTTAATGCTCACCTTGGAAAAGCTGCAAAGCAGAGTGATAAGAAAACAAAAAATTCATAATAATAACGTTGACAAACGTGGAATAATGTGTTATCATATCGGTAATAGTTAAATGCTTTGACGGAAAGAAGTAACGCTTGTGAGCGAGTTCAGAGAGTCTCCGTTTGGTGAGAGGAGATACCGTGAGCCTGCGTGAATACATTCCCGAGCTTCCCGCCTGAAATAACAGTAGGGTCGGACGTATGCCGCGTTAAGGCTTATGAGGTCAGTGTCCTGCACTGATAAACTGAGGTGGTACCGTGCATTATGCGCCCTCGGAGGATTTCTCCGAGGGCTTTTTGATTGAAGGGTCGTGATATAAATGAAAATGCCCGACGTTTTCATTCATTATGGAGTTGATTCATTATGTTCAGAGAAATGAGAAGGCAAAAGCAGGCTATCTCTGCCGAGGAGTGCGTAGAGCTTCTGAAAAGTGAAACAAGAGGTGTGCTCTCGATGATCGGTGATGACGGCTATCCCTACGGAGTGCCGATAAATCACTATTATGAGAATGGAAAGCTGTATTTTCATGGTGGAAAGATCGGTCACAGAGTTGATGCTGTAAAGAATTGTGACAAGGTCTGCTATACGGTTTTTGACAAGGGATACCTCAAAGAGGGCGACTGGGCGCTCAACGTCAAGAGCGTTGTTATCTTCGGCAGGATTAAGATAGTTGAGGACTTTGATGAAGCGATAGAGATTTGCAGAAGGCTCAGCTGTAAGTTCACCGATGATGAAGACTACATAAATGAAGAAATAGAAAAATGTGCAAAGGCTACCCTTGTGATGGAGCTTGATATAGAGCATATTACAGGAAAGCTTGTGAACGAAAAATAATCGAGGTGAATGACTGTGCATTTCGGATTTTCATACGTTGGTCTTGTCTATCTGATAATGCTATTTGTTCCCAATATCATCTGGAGCAGGAATCTGCCCGAGGACTATGACAAATATGCTGCTGATGAAAACAAGGTGCTGCTCACCCTTGAAAGGGTCGGTGAGGTCCTGGTGTCAGCGCTGTGTCTTATATTCAGTGACTTCAACATCGGAAAGATCAGTATCCGGAGCATAGTGCTCGCAGCTTCATTTGCACTTATGATACTCTATGAGATATACTGGATAAGATATTTCAGGAGCGATAAGAAAATGAGCGATATGTACAGCAGCATTCTCGGCTTCCCTGTTGCCGGGGCTACACTTCCCGTTCTGGCATTTCTGCTGCTTGGGATATACGGAAGGAATATACTGCTCGTTATCTCAGTTATAATACTGGGTATCGGGCATATAGGTATACATTTACAGCATAAAAATGAGATCAAATAAACGGAGGAAATGAAAATGACTTGTTTTGAAGAACTTCAAAGAAGAGGGCTGATAGCTCAGCTCACAGACGAAAAGGAGATCAAGGAGCTCATCGACAACGGTAAGGCTACCTTCTACATCGGCTTCGACCCGACAGCGGACAGCCTGCACGTTGGTCACTTCATGGCACTGTGCCTGATGAAGAGACTGCAGATGGCAGGCAATAAGCCTATCGTTCTACTGGGCGGCGGTACCGGTATGATCGGCGACCCCTCGGGCAAGAGCGACATGAGAAAAATGATGACCAAGGAGACCATCGACCACAATGTTGAGTGCTTCAAAAAGCAGATGTCAAGGTTCATCGACTTCTCTGACGGAAAGGCGATCGCTGTCAACAACGCCGACTGGCTGCTCGACCTGAACTATGTTGATATGCTCCGTGAGATAGGCGTTCACTTCTCGGTCAATAAGATGCTCTCCTTTGAGTGCTATAAACAGCGCTGGGAGAGAGGACTCACCTTCTTTGAGTTTAACTACATGATAATGCAGTCCTATGACTTCTACAAGCTGTACACTGACTACGGCTGCAATATACAGTTCGGCGGTGACGATCAGTGGGCAAATATGCTCGGCGGTACTGAGCTTATCAGAAAGAAGCTCGGAAAAGATGCTTACGCTATGACCATTACACTGCTCCTCAACTCCGAGGGCAAGAAGATGGGCAAGACCGAAAAGGGTGCTGTATGGCTCGATGCCGAGAAGACCTCGCCTTATGAGTTCTACCAGTACTGGAGAAATGTCGATGACGCTGATGTTATCAAGTGCCTTAAGCTGCTGACCTTCGTTCCTATCGAGGAGATCGAAGAGATGGAGAAAACAATGGAGGGCGCTCAGTTCAACAAGGCTAAAGAGCTGCTCGCTTTTGAGCTTACAAAGCTTATCCACGGCGAGGAAGAAGCGCAAAAGGCTGATGCAGCTGCAAAGGCTATCTTTGCAGGAAGCGGCGACAGCGAGAATATGCCTTCAACAGAGATTCCTGCTTCAGAGACCGAGGACGGAAAGCTCGGTATACTGACACTGCTCGTTAAGTGCGGCCTTTGTGCTTCAAACGGCGAGGCAAGAAGACTTGTTACTCAGAACGGTATTTCTGTGAACGATGAGAAGTTCACAGACCCCAAGGGCATGGTAGACCTTTCAGAGCCTGTTATCATCAAAAAGGGCAAGAAGGTATTCCACAAGGCTGTGCTTGGCTAAGGTTTAAGGTCGGGCGATCACCTTAATGATTTAAGTTTCAGGGTGAATTTTAAGTTAAAATGCAATAAAAATTTTGTCCCGATGTTGGAAAAATATCCTTCATCGGGGCATTTGTATAATCTGAAACCGCGTATTTACGCAGTTTACTTCAATTCTCACTGCTTTTGAAAAAAGTTTTAACTTTCACAAAAAAATCATATTATCTTTAGCTTAATTTAAGGTTCGGGCTATATACTTTAATCATAGCAAAGATACAGATCAAAAGCTGTGAGAAAATACAGCGAAAGGAGCTGATCCTGATGGGAGCTTATCAGGATATATTCGAGAGAGTTGAAAAGAAGTTTATCCTCGATGAAGAGACATACAGGAAATTCATGAAGAGGATAGAACCGTACTTTGAACCCGATAAGTACTACAAGAGCACTATCTACAATATATACTTTGACACTCCGACGAATATCCTCGTCAGAAACTCTATCGAGAAGCCTGTGTATAAAGAAAAGCTGAGACTCAGAAGCTACAGCGTTCCGAACAAGGAAAGCACAGTTTTCATAGAGCTGAAGAAAAAGTACAAGGGCGTTGTTTATAAGAGAAGAGTTGACATGACCCTTGCTGAGGCTGAGGAATTCCTCGGCGGCGGCAATGCACCGGGAAAGAATAAACAGATAGAAGCTGAGCTCAGATACTTTATGAACTTCTATAAAGACTGCGGACCTGCAATGTTTTTAAGCTATGACAGACTGGCTTTCAAGGGCATATCGGACCCGGGGCTCAGACTTACTTTTGATACCCACATACTCTACAGACAGGACAACCTGGGGCTCGATAAGGGCACCTGGGGAAAAGAGCTTCTTTCACCCGGAACAAGGATCATGGAAATAAAAATACCCGGCTCCTTCCCGATGTGGCTCTCACGCATTTTAACTGATCTTGAAATTTATCCCGCTTCGTTCTCCAAATACGGCACTGCCTACGCAAAGGAGCTTACGCAGGAAATAAAAAAAGGAAAGGTGATCACCTGTGCTTAATAATCTGCTGACTATTAATGCCGCTTCAACTGATACTACTACACTGGCGGCTGTTTCTAACAAAGAATTTCTGATATGCTCGCTCGTATCTCTCGGGCTGGGACTTGTAATAGCTTTAGCATTTGCGATAAGCAACAAAGCTAAACAAACCAAGAAATCAAAAGGCTTTCTGATGACGCTTGCACTGCTGCCTGTGATCGTTCAGGTAGTTATCATGATGGTAAACGGAAACATCGGAACAGGTGTAGCTGTAATGGGCGCTTTCGGACTTGTAAGATTCAGATCAGTTCCGGGCTCGGCTGAGGATATATGTGCTATCTTCCTTGCAATGGCTGTAGGTCTTGCAACAGGCACAGATCAGCTTGCGGTAGCTGCAATGCTTGCAGTCGGTGTCGGACTTATCTACATCATCTACTCGTTCATTCCAATCGGAAACTCAAACAAGCAGCTCAAGCAGCTCACAGTTACTATCCCCGAGAGCCTTGACTATGACGGTGCTTTCGATGATATTTTCAACACCTACACATCATCTCATGATCTGGTATCTGTAAAGACTACCAATATGGGCAGTCTCTTCAAGCTAAAATACGAAGTTACCTTCAACAGCAGCTCTGATGAGAAGAAGCTTATTGATGAGATAAGAACCAGAAACGGAAACCTTGAGATCATGTGTGCAAGAGCATCTGATGATATCACTCAGGCACTCTGATACGGAGATGATTAGTATGACTTTTTCAATGCTTAAAAGAGCCGCTGCAGCTGCGGCGGCTCTGACTATATCCATAAGTGCATTTGCAGGCTGCTCAGACAGCAGTTCAAGCAGTACGGGAAGCAGTTCCTCAGCTGTGGTGAATACATCGGGGATAGATACCTCGGTGGCTGCAGAGGACCTCGATGTGGGCTACGATGAAAACAGTGCCGCAAGCATTATTTTTGAAAATACCGCTGCAACAGTAAGCGGCAGCGGAGTTTCAGCTGACGGTGCAGTTGCTACGATCGAAGCATCGGGCGAATATGTTCTGAGTGGAAGCTCAGCAAACGGGCAGCTGATAGTAAATGCTGATAAGGACGCTGAAATAAAGCTTGTGCTGAAAGGGCTTGACCTAAGCTGTGAGAATAATGCTCCTATCTATGTTAAGAAGGCTAAGAAGGTCATTATCACTCTTGAAGACGGCACAGAAAACGTGCTGAGCGACAGCGAAAGCTATGAGCTTGAAAGTGATGAGAACACAGACGGCTGTCTGTTCTCAAAGGCTGACCTTACTATAAACGGAAGCGGTTCTCTGACGGTAAATGCTAACTATAAGCATGGTATCGTTTCAAAAGACGACCTCGTTATCACTGACGGAAGCATTAATGTTACAGCTGCGTCTGCTGCTCTTGAGGGCAAGGACTGCGTTAAAATCTCAGGCGGTGAGCTTAATCTCGATGCCGGAAAAGACGCTGTCAGATCTACTAATGATGAGGAAGACGATAAAGGCTTCATTAGTGTATCGGGCGGTAATATTGAAATAATCTCAAACGGTGATGCTTTTCAGGCTGAAACGCTTATAACTGTCACCGACGGAACTATAAATGCCGTTACAGGAGGAAGCAGTGAAAACGCTTCTATGAAGTCTGACGGAACTCCGAACATGGACTGGCAGAATGATATGGACAACGGAGGAGGCGGCTTCGGAGGCAGAGGCTTTGACCGAAACGGAACTATGGAAGAGCCTCCCGAAATGCCTGACGGTGGAATGGGCACTCCCCCTGATATGGAAAATGCCGCAGCTGATGGCGGCGAAGATGTGTTCACTAATGCGGTCAGCGTGAGCGATAATGCTTATGTGCTGACTTCATCAGAGGACAGCAGCTCTGCCTCTGCAAAAGGCTTTAAGGCGGAAAAGGGTATCAGCATTTCAGGCGGTACCATCACTATCGACTCGGCTGATGATTCTCTGCACACTGACGGAAGTATTTCTATCAGCGGCGGCGAGCTGGATCTTTCCTCGGGCGATGACGGTATTCATGCTGACGAGAATATAAACATTACAGACGGAAATCTTTCAATAGATAAGAGCCATGAAGGCATTGAGGGCCTGACAGTAGTTATTGACGGAGGAAATGTCTCCGTTAATGCTAACGATGACGGTATTAACTGCGGCGGCGGAAGCGACTCCAACTCCGAAGGCAGAATGGGTAAGGACGAGTTTGCCGCACAGGAAGGCGTTGCTCTTACTATCAACGGCGGAGTTGTGAATGTTGTATCAAGCGGTGACGGGCTTGACTCTAACGGTGATCTTTACATCAACGGCGGAATGGTTTACGTCAGCGGCTCAACAAACGGAGGAAACGGAGCTCTTGACTATAACGGTGAGGCTGTTATAACAGGCGGAACTGTAGTTGCCTGCGGTGCCGTAGGCATGGAGGAGGGCTTCACGGACAACTCAACTCAGTACAGTGTACTGCATGACCTGAGTTCTTCTCTAAGCTCGGGACAGGAGCTTACAATAACTGACAGCGAAGGCAAAACTATTGCAGTATATACACCTCAGATAAACTGGCAGAGCGTAGTATTCAGCTCTCCCGAGATGAAAGACGGTGAGACCTACACTATCTCCTGCGGTGATGTTTCCGAGACTGTTACAACTGACGGAATTGTTACCTCTAATGCCACAGGCGGCATGGGAGGCAACCGCGGCGGCTTCGGAGGAAGAGGCGAAAGAGGCTTCTGAATACTCCCCTGTTAATCACACCAATATCTTATCTTCTTCATAATTTTACTCTGGGTCGAGGCCGTTCCTTTATGGAACGGCTTTGGTCTTTTTATCTTAAAAATCTACACTTTCAGCTTGTAAAATCAAAAGCACTTTGTTTATTGCTACAAATTATAGTTTCGCACAAAGAATTCTCTTGACTTTTGTTTCAAATGGAATTATACTTTAATTAAGTTAGTTCAATCTAACCTAGAACAAAAATCAAGCAAAGGCAGGAGATAATATGTTTTTGGAAATAAGCGGGATAAAGAAAAGCTTTGGAGAGGGCGAAGGCCGAGTCGAGGTGCTGAAAGGAATTGATGCACAGATAGAAAAAGGAGAGATCTGTGTACTTCTTGGTCCTTCCGGCTCAGGAAAATCGACACTGCTGAACATCATAGGCGGTATCGACAGTGCGGACAGCGGATACATTTCGATCAACGGTGAAAAGACCGCCGATATGAGCGAAAAAGCTCTCACTCAGTACAGAAGAAAGCATCTGGGATATATTTTCCAGATGTATAATCTGATTCCTAATCTGAACATCAAGGAGAATGTGGAGGTAGGTGCATATCTCAGCGATAATCCGCTGAATACCGATGAGCTGCTTAAATCACTCGGGCTTTACGAGCACCGCCACAAGCTGCCGAACCAGCTCTCGGGCGGTCAGCAGCAGAGGACGGCAATAGGGCGAGCTATGGTAAAAAACCCTGATATACTCCTCTGTGATGAGCCTACAGGAGCGCTTGACTATAAGACCTCCAAGGAGATACTGAAGCTCATTTCCGACCTTAATGCTCAGTACAGAAATACCGTTATCATGGTTACACATAATGACGCTATAAAAAATATGGCCGACAGAGTAATTAAGCTTCGTGACGGTGTTATAAGAAAGAACTACATAAATGAAACTAAGCTCTCTGTTGAAGAGCTTGACTGGTAAAGGGGGAGGAGAAAATGCATAACCCCCTTAATAAGCGTCTGCCAAGAGAGCTTAAAGGCGAGTTCTCAAAGTATCTGATCATATTTCTGTTTTTTATAATCACGATTTCTCTGGTATCGGGCTTTCTGGTTGCAGATAACAGTCTGATAGCTGCTTACGATGAGAGCTTTGATAAGTACAACATTGAAGACGGAAACTTTGAGTATGCAGAAGAGATAACCTCTGAGGCTAAGGATACTATCGAAGCAGAGAGCCTGACGGTATACAATAATTACTATAAGGAGTTTGATACCGAGGATTATACCAGCAATCTGCGTATTTTCGGAGAAAGACATGAGGTAGATAAGCTCTGTCTGCTAACGGGAGAGTTCCCTTCTGCTGACGGAGAGATAGCAATCGACAGACTTTACGGTGAAAACCACAAGCTTGAGATCGGCGATACAATTAAAATCAAGGACACTGAGCTTACAGTTTGCGGAACAGTTGCTTTTTCAGACTACTCTACCCTGTTCAGTGACAATTCCGACCTGATGTTTGATAATGACAAGTTTGGTATCGGTACTGTAACTGATGAGTACTATAAAAAGCTCAGCGATGTTCATGAGCACTATGTATATTCATGGGTATATGATGATAAGCCCTCTGATGACAAGGCTGCCAAAGACAGAGCCGATGACCTTATGAAGGTGCTGGCCGCAAACGGACCTCTTACGAATTTCATACCTGAATACAGTAATCAGGCTATAATCTTTACGGGAAATGACTTCGGCGGAGATAAGAACTCTATCATTGTTTTTCTGTATGCTCTGATAATCATTCTTGCTTTTGTATTTTCTATTACAATAAGCAATACCATAAACAAGGAAGCCTGCGTAATAGGAACGCTCAGAGCCTCGGGCTATTCAAAGGGCGAAATGGTAAGGCATTATATGATAGTGCCTATGGTAGTGCTTCTTGTGGCTGCACTTATCGGTAATGTCTTAGGATATACAGTATTTCAGGAGTTTTTTGCAAATCTCTATCTGCACAGCTACAGTCTGCCGACATATAAAGTGCTTTGGACTCCGAATGCTTTTGTGCTGACAACTGTTATTCCTTTCCTGATAATGCTGTTTATAAACTTCATTATGCTGTCATCTAAGATGAGAATATCACCTCTCAGGTTCATCAGACGTGATATAGGAAAGAAAACAAAGAAGAAAGCATTTAAGCTTAATACGAAGATAAATATTATGACCAGATTCAGGCTGAGAGTTATCTTCCAGAACATACCTAACTATATTACTATCTTTGTTGGTATTTTCTTTGCTGAGTTTATCATTCTGTTCGGTCTGGTGTTCTCGCCTATGCTTGATAACTTCAAAGACGAGATAGTTGACAGTATGTTCTCAAAATATCAGTATGTACTGAAAGCTCCTGCAGAGACTGAAAACATCAAGGCCGAAAAAGCTGCACTTACTTCGCTTGAAACCTATAAATCAAAATTCAAGCAGGAAGACGTTACTATCTACGGAGTTGAGCCTGACAGCCGCTTCATTAAGCTCGCTTCTCACGGAGACAAGGTGACTATCTCGACAGCTTATAACCACAAGTTCGGCTATGAGGTCGGAGATGTTATCACGCTTCAGGAAAAGTATACAGAAAAGAAATATAAATTCACAGTCGGAGGCTTCTTCGATTATCCGTCAACTATTGCGATCTTTATGGACAGAGAGCAGTTCAACAAGGTCTTTGATAATGATGCCGACTACTACAATATGTATATGTCAAACTCGGAGATAAGTGATATTGACGAAAAGCTAATAGCCTCAACAATAACCGAAGATGACCTTACCAAGACCTCCCGTCAGCTGACAAGGTCTATGGGAGACATGATGATGATCTTTGTTGTGTTTGGAGTTATAGTGTTCGTGCTGATAATCTATCTGCTTGCAAAGATAATAATCGAGAAAAACGCACAGTCAATCTCCATGACAAAAATCCTCGGATATAATAACCGAGAAATAAACAGGCTGTATATTCACACGACATCAATAATAACGGTGCTTTCTCTGCTGATATGTCTGCCGATTATGAACTTAATACTTGAAAAGGTATTTGTGTTCGTATTTTCTGCATACCCGGGCTGGCTTGAGTACAGCTGCCCGCCGATAACTATGGTAAAGGTGCTGAGCCTTGGTATCATCTCATATTTTGTTGTAGCTTTTGTGCTGACCAGAAAAACTAAGAAGATACCTCTCGATGAAGCACTTAAAAATGTGGAATAGCTTATAAGTATATTTTTTTAAGGCAACACCGCACGACCTCTGTGCATCAGATGTGCAGAGGCGTTAGCCG
>DGRP01000107.1:12116-12523 GCA_002391065.1 Ruminococcus sp. UBA4385
CGCGGGTCGTGCGGTGTTGCCCTTAACTATTGACAATCGTAAAATAGTGGTGTATAATTATAGCATATTTTACGTAAGGAGACATAAAAATGCTTGTACTTATAGACGACATCAAAATGCGTGAGGAAGAGGTTTTCATCAGCTACATAAATACTACCTTCGCTGACTGCGAGATAAAAAATCTTGATGAACTGTATGAGTATCTTCTCAAAACAGATGAAGATATCGAGTTTCTTGTTTCCGACTATGATGACATCGAAGACAAGACCTTTGCAGCCAAGGCTCTGAAGATACTTACCTTCTCCAGAGACGCAAGAGAGAACATAAAACTGACTATGATGTAATTATCGCCCGAGAGCTTAGGCTTTCGGGCTTTTTCTTTGATTTTCAACAGTGTTTGATAAGAT
>DGRP01000124.1 GCA_002391065.1 Ruminococcus sp. UBA4385
CGGAAAGCTGGCAAGCAGATGATGTACAGGAGTTGTGCGGTGTTGCCTATATTATTCCCAGATCGTTCAGAAGTATATACGCTCCCAGCAGCACCAGCACCGCACCGCCGACTATCTCAGCCTTGTACTTGTATGCCGCACCGAAGCGGTTTCCGATACCCACTCCGCAAAACGATATTATAAAGGTCACTATGCCTATAGTGCTTATCGCAAGCGGAATATTAACCTTCAGGAAAGAGAACGTAACTCCGACAGCAAGCGCATCTATGCTGGTAGCAACCGCCAGAATGAAAAGCTCCCTTATATCGAGCTTCTGCTCTTCCTCTGCGGTAATCTCCTCGTTTCTTTCCCTGACAGCCTCAACTATCATTTTCACTCCGATAAAGACAAGAAGCGCAAATGCTATCCAGTGGTCGATCGCCTCTATTTTATCTGCGAACTGCCGCCCCAGCACCCAGCCAAGAAACGGCATAAGCGCCTGAAAGCCCCCGAAAAACAAAGCTATCACAAAGGCGTGACGGTAGTTGATTTTTCGCATATTCAGCCCCTTACAGACGGACACCGCAAAAGCGTCCATAGCAAGTCCTGAGCCAAGAAGCACAAGGGCTAAAAAATTCATTTACAGATCATCTCCGCTAGGCTCATAGAATAAGCACCCGTTTTCCCTGAGCAGCTTCACCGTTTCCTTATACGGAAGCCCCTTTACACTGTGCTTGTCAGCCTTATCATTATTAGTGTAGACGTTCACCGTACAGGTGCCGCCCAGTCTGTTCATTATATGCCTTGTGAGCTCTATCTTTGCGATCTTGTTCACAGGTGCGATAACCTTATGAAACTTATACCACGAACAGAAGCTCATAGTGCAGTACCCGTTTTCAAAACCTATGCTTGTACTGAGTGCCGCCGCACCCTTTACTATCATCAGCCAGAACATAGGGATAACAAGAAGCACTGCCGTTATGGTCATCTCGTTATGATAGCTTGGGAAATACGGATAAGCGATCCGCACTGCAATTGCAGGTATGACCGCTGCCAGCAGCGGAAGTATCATAAAGCCCGGGACTGAAATTTTCCTCGGTGCTACAGTACCCCTCACAGGCGGAAGGTCGGGCAGAAGCTCCCTCATTGATTCATCTGAACGGCTGCTCGTGGTTATCGGGATTATTGCCGAGATTTCACGGTGTCTTTTTCCGTAGCCTGCACAGCCGACCTCTACAGTGGTCACTCTGAATATTTTCATCAGAAGCGACTGTCTGTAGTCTATATAATTTATGCGCTTTCTCTTTAGTACATGACGTCTTCTCGCACCTTTTCCGCTTCGCACCACAAACAGGTCAGAGGCGCGGGTACAGGAAAAATTCCAGTGTCTCATCAGGTTTGCAACAAAGGATATAAGCCACATTCCGAAAATAAGCACCGCACCTGCAAGTATATATGAGGGTATCATCTCAAAAACGGCCGAGGCTTCGATCCTGCTGTTTACCTCACGAAGGATTCTTATCTCTGCTTCTCTTCCGAAGATACGGTAAGCCTGAAAAACAACTCCGACTATTACAAGCATTCCCGACAGCGTAGACGAGAACAGGAACGAGAACGCAAGCAGATCGCTTTTTCGGGATTTATAAACAAACTTCGGAGTATTTTTGCTCTCCGAGGCTATGCTGTGGTAAAGCTCAAACGCCTGCTTTCGGGTCAGATTAAATGAAATGTCAGAGCGTCTCTTACTCTGAGCACCCGTGTCTATATATATCGTACAGGAGTGTATCAGCCTGTCAAGATAGCCCTGATTAAGTGAAAATGTAGATATTTCCGAGAAATTCACCTTAGTGACCTTTATTCCGAAAAAGCCCGTATGAACTGTTATTGAGGTCTTGTCATACACAAAGTAAACCGACACCCAGCGAAGTATCGCATAGCCGAGAATAAGGCTCACTGTGAGTATTTCAGTCCAGTGCGAGCGAAACCAGCCTTCAAAATCAAACTGCGAGGCTATCAGATATTTCCCGAGGGGTATAAGCAGAAGCCACAGATACTTGGTTGTATAGTTCAGTATTCTCAACGGGTGCTGTCTGCGCCGAAAAAAATCTTTTACTGCTTTTATCACTGCTCCACCTCTGAGTGCTTAGAAGCACGCTTTCTTATCTCATTGTTGATGATATCGGTTATCTCCTTTGCATCACGAAGCGGTATGAACGGAATAATAAGGTTAGTTCCCTGAGCATTAAGGATAACAATATTGTAGCCCAGCACATTTCCGAACGGCACATAGATTGCCGTTACCGACTTCACCGATGACAAAGGCATCATCTGCTTTACTGTCAGGAGCACTCCCGTATTTGAGGTGACCGCCTTTGTTGTCACTGTATAGAACGTATTGAAGTAATACACAGGCAAAAGCAGGAGCACCACTATCCCCCCGACTATCGCCACAGGTATCTGTATATACTCTATCGGACACGGGATATATTCCTTTGCATACCTCACGACCTTATACAGTACATAAAATATTACCGACACTATCACCATCGTGATAAACACGGGCATTTTGGCAGGCTTATATTTTTTCAATTGTTTAACCTCCCAAAATGTTTTCGTTTGATATTGGCTGAGTGGTCACCCGAAGGGGTTCTAGGGGGCGACCGGAAAGCCCCCTAGGCTGGGCGACCGACTATAGTAATAGTTTACTGCTAAACTTTGGTACGTTCCGCTATGCTAAACTGCCGAGTATATGTTTTTATCAGCCGAGTGGTCACCCGAAGGGAGTCTGAGGGGCGACCGGAAAGCCCCTCAGCCAGTGCGAAGCACTATACTGATAGTTCACTTCTATAATCTGTACGTGCCGCTATGCTAAACTGCCGAGTATATGTTTTTATCAGCCGAGTGGTCGTTATATGTTTTTATCGGCCGAGTGGTCGTCGGAAGTGCTCCACACTTCCGATTGACGAAAAGCGTTCGCTTCGCTCTCTGTTTCGTCAGGGGCGTGCAGTTTGAGCTCGCTCCCCTCGGAGAGGGAACTTCTCATTTTGTTTGACGTGCCTCTCTTTCTGCACGCCCTTTTGTCGGAGCTTCGCTCCGAACGA
>DGRP01000032.1:0-2463 GCA_002391065.1 Ruminococcus sp. UBA4385
CGTGACTGGCTCTATGTTGAGGATCACTGCAAGGCTATTGACATGGTGGCTAACGGCGGCAAGATCGGTGAGGTCTACAATGTAGGCGGACACAACGAGAAGCCAAATATCTTTATCGTAAAGACTATCATTTCTCAGCTTCACGACAGGCTGAAGGACGAGGGTATTTCCGAAGACCTTATCAAGCACGTTGAGGACAGACTCGGTCATGACAGGCGATACGGTATTGACCCCACAAAGATCAAAAACGATCTCGGTTGGTATCCCGAAACTCCGTTTGAAAAGGGTATCGTGCTGACTATTGATTGGTACCTTGAAAACGAGGAATGGATGAACAATGTGACTTCGGGTAACTACCAGAAATACTATGAGGAAATGTATAAGAACAAATGAAAGTATTAGTAACAGGTGTAGGCGGTCAGCTGGGATATGACGTGATGAACGAGCTTATCAAGCGTGGGCATACCGCAATAGGCAGTGATATTCTTGACAGTGTACCGCAGGATTATGAGTACATAAAATTGGATATTACCGATAAACAGGCTGTATCGGAAGTAATCACAGATATCAAGCCCGATGCAGTCATTCACTGCGCAGCTTGGACAGCAGTTGACGCAGCCGAGGACGAAGAAAACCAGCCAAAGGTCTTTGCGATAAACCGTGACGGAACGAGGAATATCGCAGAAGCCTGCAAGTCGGTTGACTGCAAGATGATCTACATATCGACCGATTATGTTTTTGACGGTCAGGGCGAGCGCCCCTGGCAGCCAGATGATAAGAACTATGCTCCGCTTTGTGTATATGGCAAGTCCAAGCTTGAGGGCGAGCTTGCTGTGTCCGAAATTTTGGACAAATACTTTATCGTGCGTATTGCTTGGGTGTTCGGAGTGAACGGCAAGAATTTCATCAAGACCATGCTGAATGTGGGAAAGAAATATCCCGAAGTCAGAGTTGTGAACGATCAGATCGGAACGCCGACTTACACTTATGATCTTGCGAGACTGCTCGTTGATATGGCGGAAACAGACAAATACGGCTACTACCACGCCACCAACGAGGGCGGATATATCAGCTGGTATGACTTCACCTGCGAGATTTACAGACAGGCTGGCTACAGCACGAAAGTCACACCTGTGACGACCGCTGAATATGGCTTGAGTAAAGCCAAAAGGCCCTTCAACAGCAGATTGGACAAAAGCAAATTACTGGAAAACGGCTTTGAGCCGCTGCCCACATGGCAGGACGCACTCAGCCGCTACCTTAAGGAGATAGAATTTTAATGGGACAGATAACAGTTGAGAAAAACGTTGGCGGAATCGAAGGGCTGTGCGTGATAACACCCGCAGTTCACGGTGACAGCCGGGGATATTTCATGGAGACCTACAGTCAGCGTGATATGGAGGAGGCAGGCTTCAACATCACCTTTGTGCAGGATAATCAGAGCTGCTCCACAAAGGGCGTTCTGCGCGGGCTGCATTTTCAGAAGCAGTATCCGCAGACTAAACTTGTGCGTGTAATCAAAGGCAGGGTTTTTGATGTGGCAGTTGATCTCCGCAGCGGCAGCGCTACCTACGGCAAGTGGTACGGCATTGAGCTGACCGAGGAGAACAAGAAGCAGTTCCTTATCCCGAAGGGGTTTGCGCACGGTTTTCTTGTGCTGTCTGACGTGGCGGAATTCTGTTACAAGTGTGATGACTTCTATCACCCGAATGACGAGGGCGGTCTGGCCTGGAATGACCCGGAGATCGGGATAGTCTGGCCCGAGGTCGTTGGAGAGTATAAAGGTACGGCTGACCCGGAGGGGTATACGCTTACTGACGGGACGGCGTTGAATTTTTCGGAGAAGGATAAGCTGTGGAGTGTGCTCCGCAAATGAGGTGAAGTATGAAAAGAATTATTACATATGGAACATTTGACCTTCTCCATTATGGTCACATAAACCTTCTGAGAAGGGCGAAAGCGTTGGGGGACTATTTGATTGTTGCAATTTCCTCAGATGAGTTCAATTGGAACGAGAAGCATAAAAAATGCTATTTTACTTATGAGCAGCGCAAGACCTTGGTCGAGGCAGTGAGGTATGTTGATCTTGTCATTCCGGAAGAAAACTGGAATCAGAAAAGAACTGATATGCGTGAATACCATATTGACACCTTTGTTATGGGTGATGATTGGAAGGGAAAGTTTGATTTCCTTAAAGATGAAGGAGTAGAGGTGGTATATCTGCCCCGCACGCCGGAGATCAGCAGCAGCCAGATGAAAAAGGATCTTTATGATGCTAATGCTGTTGACGGTGAAAGCAAAACCAATCACGATGATATTAATACAGACCCAAGTTAAAAAATATAAAGGCAACACCGCACGACCCATGTGCATCAGATGCGCCGTCCAGATTTTCGTCAGATTGCCTAAATTCGACGCAGGCTTGCTGACGCAAGTCAAGGAGAATTTGGGTAATATGACGGA
>DGRP01000032.1:2554-21669 GCA_002391065.1 Ruminococcus sp. UBA4385
GCCGCGGGTCATGCGGTGTTGCCTAAATATCCTCGCATATATTACAGCCAATATCAAATGAATAGCTCTTTCGTCGTTTTTCATGAGTGATAAAGAGTACTTACTGGTTTGGAGCAGATTATAACAATATGAAAGATGTATTTAGTATGACTAAACATGATTATAGGCAGAATGCATATTACCTGATATATCTTATCAGGTATCTTCTGCATAATAGAATTCCCGTAAAAGAAAAGCTGGATAAAATGAATTTGTCTCAGCTTTATAACGTTGCCTCGGCGCATTCGCTTACTGCTATTATTGCGTATGCGCTTGAGTCAGCGGGGATATATGATATGGATTTTGAAGAGGCTAAAAATAAGTCTATCAGAAAAAATATCATTCTTGATGCTGAACGTAAGAAAGTCCTTGAAGAGCTTGAAAAGGCCGGGGTCTGGTATATGCCGCTTAAGGGTAGTATAATTAAGGATTATTATCCTAAGATTGGTATGAGACAGATGGCGGACAGTGACATTCTTTGTGATGAGACAAAAATGGATAAAGTTAAAACTATCATGCTGTCATGCAGATTTGAAACAGTATTGTATGGCAAATCGCATCAAGATATTTATCATAAACCACCCGTGTGCAATTTTGAGATGCACAGCAGGTTATTTGAGCCTCGACACCAGAGCAGTTTATATAAGTATTATAATGGAATAAAAAACAAGCTTCTGAAAGATGATAATAATAAATACGGATATCACTTTTCAGATGAAGACTTTTATATTTTCTTAATTTCTCATGAATATAAGCATTTCAAAGGCACAGGTACAGGACTTCGTTCATTACTCGATACGTATGTATTTCTTAAAAAGACTAAAGAAAACTTAAACTGGGATTATATCGACCATGAGATGGAGTTATTATCATTATCAGACTTTGAAAAAAAGAATAAAGAACTCGCATTTAAGGTGTTTGAGCATAGGTCACTTTCAAAAGAAGATAAAGAGTTTCTTGATTTTTTTATATTTTCAGGAGCATATGGAATTATTGAAAACAGAATGTATAATTATTTAGGTTCTGATGTATCTTTCATTGGTAAATTGAAGTATGCAATCATGCGAGCAATGGTTCCTGAAGAGGTAATGAAGGAGTATTATCCTTTTTTCTATTCACATAAGCTTTTTCGCCCCGCTTTGTATTTTTATAAAGTTATAAATAAGCTTTGCAGTAATGCAAAACCGATGTTTCATGAAATTATAGAGTTAATTAAATATAAGTAAAAGCACCTAACAAAAGGTGCTTTCAGTCTGTCGATAAACTCAAAATAGTGCAGATTTTGCCTCGTCAGGTCTGTACATTCGTACAGACAGACTCGGCTGGAGTGAGAGGAGGTGGGGCTTCGCCCCATTTGCCCCACTGGGGCTATCGCCCCAGACCCCTTTTAAAAGAACTTTTGCAACAAGCTGAAAGCACCTTACAAAAGGTGCTTTTTTTCTTGACAGAAGCAAGCAAAAATGCTATAATTATGATATGAAGACTGGGCTTTTACAAGGCTCTTTTTTGTTGCTCGCATGAGATATTCCTGATATAATTTGGTTAAACCCGATATCTGCATATATATGGTAAAATCTTACTTTTTACTAATGTTTATTTAGCAGTTTGCATTGACAAACAAATGTTAATTTGATATAATAATCATAGCGCTTTTAGGATAATGGTATTATGGCATTGTGCCTTCTAACTGATGAATAATGCGTATCGGGACAGGAGTGGTTAAGTGCAGAATCTGATTGATCGGATAGGCATAACTCTTTTTATTCAGGTGGTTATTGAGGTATGGAACGGAGTGTTTCTGATTGTTATGACCTCACTTCTTGTTCTTGGAACGCAGCTTAGGAATAATAAGGGTCAAAACAGAATTGAGATACCGTTTACAACAGATATTTTAGTATTCTATAATGCTATATTTTTATATAATTTTTTTAATATTCTGTCAATCGTGGGGGAAAACTCCACAACTGTTTTTGGTTATTGGCTTGTTAGAGTATCGAACTTCTGCTATTATCTTGTAGGTGCGTTTCAGACTCTTTTCCTGCTTCAGCTATTAAAGAAGGGTATTGCCGATAAGAACGGTTTTAACAGACTGAATAAAATGACACTCATTCTTCAGCTTATGCATATACCGCTTCTGAGTATACTTATAATAACACCGTTTACTGAATCACTGTACTATTTTGATGATATGAACAGGTATCAGCGCGGGTCATTGTTCTGGATATGGCACGTTTTCAATATTATCACCTTTATTTATATGTTCGCAGTGACTTGGTTAAACCGTTCAAAAATAGACCCTTTTCTGAAAGAGATACTGTTTACTGTTGTAATTGTTCCGATGTTCGGATTTATACTTAATACTAACTATTCGGGTATAAGCTTTAATAATATTTCGGTTTCTATGTCAGCTCTGATACTCTTTGTTCTTTATGAAAAGCACAGAGCAGATTTTACAGTCCGTAAGGCTCATGAGCTTGACTTAGCAAAGACCAAGCTTGCCGAAAATCAGCTTGCACTTGAGCACAGCAGAAATGAGGTCTTAATGGCTCAGATACAGCCTCATTTTATAAATAATTCGCTAATGGCACTGCGTGCCGGCTGTCGGGAATATCCCGAGATTTACGAGAATATCACGAATTTATCACGCTATCTGCGTTCTCATTTTGATGCCCTGAGCGATACTAAAATGATAAGCTTTGAGCAGGAAATGGAGAATGTAGAGGCTTATCTTGAGCTTGAACGTATAAACTATGGGGAAAGACTTCATATAATCTATAATATTGAATGTGATGACTTCACCGTTCCCGCACTGTCTGTACAGCCTCTTGTTGAGAATGCTGTCCGACATGGTATAGGAACTTACGAACAGGGCGGTACAGTACAGATCAATGCCCGTAAGGAAAACGGTAAGATCATCATAGAGGTAGTCGATGACGGTACAGGCAAAAGCAGTATAACTCAGAGACAGAAAAAACGAAAAGGCATAGGTATAGAAAATGTTCGCTCAAGGCTTATGTCAACCGGTAAAGGGCTACTTGAGATATCATTAGGGGAGAATGGTTCTTTAGCAAGAATAATTATTAATGATAATGCAGGTGAAACTTAATGATAACAATTTCTGTTGACGATCAGCCTACAGCAACAGACCTTATGCTTTATATGCTTAAAAAGATCGACCCCAACGGCACGCATATGAAAGCCTCAAACATGGAAGAGACCTTCAAGCTTCTTAATGATGATGTTCAGATAATTTTTCTGGATATTGAGATGCCGGGTATAAACGGCATTGAAGCAGCTCCTATGCTGAAAGAAAAATATAAAAAGCTTAATATCATCTATGTTACAGGTCATCCTGAGTATATTTATGATGCTGTAGGAATGCACCCAAGCGGTTTCCTTACAAAGCCTGTTACCGAGAATGATATTATCCGTGAGCTTCATGAACTGCGTTTCCCTCTGGAAACAGTTAAAAGCTCTCTGATGGTGCAGTGCAGTCCGTTTGCTATGTTTACAGAGGGTAAGCCCTTTTATTTTGAGCGTGGACTTACTATCGAGCTTTTTGCCTACCTTGTATACAGAAAAGGAGCTTTTTGCACGAACGGAGAGCTTCTGGGCATTCTGTGGGGCGGTGATCCTGACAAGCAGGGACATTTGCGTCAGCTTATCATGGATATGAGAAAGTGCCTCAGAAAAATCGGTGCTGACCATATAATTGTCAAGAAATACGGCAGAATCGGTCTTGACATGAATGCTATTCGCTACGAAGGAGAGCCCTCGGATATTATAGAAGAATTTCGTTGGATATGACAGAGGTGTATAAATATGAAGCTAACCCGAGAGAGCGTTCTTAAAGATTTAAGCGCACTGCCTGAAAATTATAAAACCAAGGACGTTGACGGGCTTATATCCTTTTATGTAAAAAACAAAGCCGATGCCTCCGCACTGCGTGACTATGTGCTTACAGAACAGAAGCTTCACAGGATATATTATTATGTATCTCTGAAGCAGATCAAAGATGTTAATGAGCGTATGGCGTTTATTGACAAAAATCTTTTCTTTGCGGATTGGTGGCACACAGACCAACTCATTAACTTTGTGAATAAGCTTCCGTTTGAAACAGCTCTCAGATATGCAAAGAGGTATATAAAGAGTAAAGACCCTTTTATCAGACGCTGGGGATATGTGCTCTTTATCTCAAAGCTTGGAAGAGGTCACAGTGCTGAGCTGCTTCCACTTATGCATGATGATGAGCATTACTATGTACAGATGGGAGAGGCGTGGCTTATCGCCGAGCTTGCGATAGATGAGTCGGACAAGGTCTGGGAGTGGATGAAAATGAACGGACTTAAATACAATATCAATGGCAAAGGCATACAGAAGATATGTGACTCGTTTCGTATCACCGATGAGTGGAAGGTTAAATTCAAGGAGCTCAGAGAAGCAATTAAGAATAACTAAAAACAGAGCCCGAAAGGACTCTGTTTTCTTTTATCAGAACTGTTTGTTTATCCATTTGGTGATTTTCTCAATGTTATCGGCTCTCTTTTCAAGGAAATCCTTAATGCACTGAACAGAAGCATAACCGCCGTAAATTGCATTATCGGTATCACCTGAACCCGGATAGCGTTCGAAGAACTGATCAAACAGCGGTGAGTACTGAGCAGTATAGCTGTCAAGAACAGCATTTGCGTTATCCTTTTCATAGATACCGCTTCCAAGTGCTTCAAGCTTTTCACAATAGTCAGCACGGAAGCCCTCGTTAGTCATCAGATATGCAAAGCAGAGTACAGCAGGATTGTTTGTATTGAAATCAAGCAGACCCTGCGGCTTGTAGTTATCTTCCTTGACAGTATTTGTTTTTGCATCTCCTGCACCGCTGACACCGCCGAACTCCATATCGTAGAACATAAATCTCCAGCGGCCGTCTGCGTATTCATTTGACTCATCGACATTTGCAGTTTTCCACATCGACCAGTTTTTGCCGGGCCAGTCCCACTTGTTGTTTATCCAGACCTCAGCCAGAAAGTAATCTCTTACACTGTCGGGATCAACCAGCTTGCAGAACTCGTCATAGTCTTCCTGAGTTTCAAGACTCTTGTGATTTTTAAAGAATGTATTGAGCTCATCAAAGAAATAGCTTTCTTTATTCTCGCCCTCGGGCAGAGTGCCCTCATCAAGCTTGTAACCGAGCCTGTAGGTCTCGGCATCGCCCTTGTAGACCACAACATCGTCTTTGTTTACACCATGATGCTCTTCAAAGTAATCATCGGAGTAGTCCTCTTCAAGCACATAAAGACCCCAGTATTCACCGTTAAGATATACAACACAGGGGCGGGAAGCCTTAGTTTCACAGTCAAGCGATGCAGAGAGCTCCTGCCAGTATATATCGTTGAACTTCGCGGTAAATGCACAGTTGCCTCCTGCACGAAGCTCTAAGGTCTTGAACTTCTCCAAAGTTTCTCCGCTGTCGTTTTTAAGATCTTCTCCAAAGACAGCATACTTGAAATTCTTTTTGCCGTAGTCGCTTCTTGCATAAAGTCTGAAGCCCTTCTGCCAGTCAGAACGTGAATAGTTTCCCTGAATTCTTATTCCGCAGTTCTGCGAGAAGGCTGTCTGTGCTCCGTCAGCATTGTATTCAAGGAAATCAACTCGGCAGCTTCTCTCCCATTCCTTGCCACGCTGATTGTAGTTAGCTTCAAGACGTCTTGCAGTATCTTCATTAGTATCCTCGCCTTTGTCAAGGTGCTCAGCAAGAGCTTCGTCAAATAGGTCTCCCTTTACATATATACCCTTGTCACTGCTGAACAGGTCATCATAATCCATACTTATGCTTATAACAGCAAGGTCAGTGCCCATAGCTTCACAGCTTTCCTTAATTCCCTGAATATGCTCCTCGGGAGTGCCAATAAAGTATGTTGAGGTGCAGATTTCTGAAAACTCTCCCTCGGAAAGCTCAGCAGCTGCATTTATTACCGTACATTTATCAACCTTATCATCAGAAGGTGCTGAAACAGTAGATGTGAAAGTCTTATCCTTTCTGTTGTATTTAACAAAGTTTCCTGAGATAAGCTCGGGCTCAACTGCTGAAACAACGTTCGGGTCAGCGCTTCTGTCCTTAATATCTATTGCACCCTCGTATTTAATCCTTGTTTCACTTGTGGTCGGATCACTTCCGTCTGTTGTGTAGTAAATGTCACCGCTTTCAGAACTCAGCTCAAGAGAGAAAGGGTCTTTATAAACTCCGCTTGGCTGAGAGAAAGAAACAGTGCTTTTGTTTTCTTCACTGTCAGAGTCTTTTTTCTTGTCTTTGTTTTTCTCGCTTTTTGAGTCGGAGCTTTCAGCACTCTTCGACTCACTCTCAGAGCTCTTTTCACTTTCTGAGACAGATGAGCCTGATTCAGAGACAGAGCTGCTGTTTTCATCAGCGCAGGCACTGAGACAGGCAGCACTGATACAGATACTAAGCGCAATACAGAGCAATCTTTTTATCATAATTTCATATCCTTTCATATTGAATTAATAATCCTATGTTATGATATATCCTAAAGATTAAATTATCGTTGAAATGTTGTAGTGATTTTAATGAATATTTAATGTCTGTGTATTATAATTTCAGCATTATAGTGAAAGGAGCACTTGATTTGAAAATACTGATAATCGAGGATCAAAAGGAGCTTGCAGATGCTCTTGCACAGATGCTCCATAATGAGGGCTTTATAACTAATGCTGTATATGACGGTGAAGCAGGTCTTTATGAGGCTCTTACCGATACATACGATATGATAGTACTTGATGTAATGCTTCCGAAAATGAACGGCTTTGATATTCTCAAGGCTGTCCGCAAAAATAATATAGATTCTGCTGTTCTTATGCTTACGGCGCTTTCTCAGGATGAGGATAAGGTTAAGGGCTTTGACAGCGGTGCAGATGATTATCTGACCAAGCCCTTTTCAAAAACTGAATTCACGGCACGTGTAAGGGCGCTTGCAAGACGTTCCAGAAACGCCTATGTGCCTGATGACCTGAGCTTCGGAAACATTGTTCTCAGCAGTACAAAGCATGAGCTTTGCTGTGCTGACCAGTCGATAGCTCTCGGCACAAAGGAATATCAGTTCCTTGAGCTTCTAATGATAAATCACGGAATTATCATACCAAAGGAGCGTTTTGTAGAGCGTATCTGGGGCTATGATGCCGAGACTGAATATAATAATGTAGCAGTGTATATTTCTTTTCTGAGAAAAAAGCTTACAGCAATCGGGGCGAATGTCAGCATTAATGCAGTTAAGGGCGCAGGCTACATTTTAGAGGAGAAAAAATGAAGGATACCGTAAGGCTTATCAGAAAAAAATTTATAATAGCCGCTATGCTTATCTGTCTGGTAATGATAGCTTTTCTGATCGTGTCCTTAAATATAATGATGAAGTACCTTGCAGAGCGTGATAAAGCTGCTGCCTGTAATCTGATATCAAATGCAGTAGATGTAAGCTCCGCTAAGGAGAATTCACTCACAATTCAGTTTGACGAGATGCCCTCAACAGATTATGAGCTTCCGTTTTCGCCCGATACAGTGTCTAAAGTAATTTTCAATGGTGTTATTACAAACAGTACGGGTGCAGACTGGTACTGCGGCGGAAGCAAGATAAGCTATCTGGGTTATTCCAATGAGGGAAGAAGGCTTCGCTTTTTCAGAAGCTTTGCATTCAATAAGGATAACACCTCAATCACTGTGGATTTTGAAGATACCAAGCAGATAAGCGGAAACTACAGAAAGGCTGTGCGTTATGACAGCCGTATGTATATATCGGGTCAGTGGTGGACATCTTCTGCCAAAACCTCTGACGGCTCAGATACGGAGCTTATTATAAACTCTATCAAGATTATTTTTAAGGCTGATTCAGAGCGTTTTATTCATCGCCTTAACAGCTATGAGGATATTTTCCCTGATGGTGTTCCCGATATAGTATCCTCACGGAAGAGCTTTTATGTTGTTAATTCAGATGGATCAAATGTAGAATTCAACAGAGGAAATTCAGGCTTGGACATCTCATCTGCCGAAATTAAGGAAATGTCACTTGATGATACTGTTGAATTCAAGGATACCGTATATAAAAAGACAGAGATAGCTCAGGGCGGATTAAAGATATGTATTTATATAGATAGTAACAGCGGTTCATATATGCTGGCATCGCTTACGAGAACATCTGTTATTATTGGTGCTGCGGTGCTTATAATACTTTTTGTTGTAGTTTTCTTCTACTCAAAGTCAGTAGCCAAGCCTGCAGAGGAAGCCATATCCAAGCAAAGACTGTTTGTGTCTGAGGCAAGCCATGAGCTTAAAACACCTGTCACAATTATTTCTGCAAATGCAGACCTTCTTAGTGATGAGATAGGAGAAAACCGCTGGCTTGATTCTATCAGGCATCAGTCAGAGAGCATGGGCAGACTTGTTACGGGACTTCTCGATCTGTCAAGGAATGATGAGATGACTTCAAAAGACAGTTTCAGGTCATTTGACCTTAGCAGAACTGTTACCAATACTCTTCTTTCATTTGACAGTATAGCTTATGAGGAAGGCAAGTCAATTTCCAGTGAGATAGAGCCTGAAATCACTTATAATGGAATTGAGCAGAAGATATCTCAGCTTGTTAGTATACTTGTTGATAATGCAGTCAAATATGCTGATCCCGAGACAGAAATAGTTGTGAAGCTATTCATGTCAGGAAAGCCTCAGCTTACGGTTGAAAATAAGTGTGCAGATTTTGATGTAAGCAAGAAGGATATGCTTTTTGAGCGTTTCTACCGCAGTGATGAGTCTCACAGCGGTAAGGGCTATGGACTAGGTCTTCCTATAGCGGCCTCAATTGCCAATATCCACAATGCTTCTATTGAGGTCTCATTTGAAAAGGGAACAGTTAAATTTACTGTAATTCTATAAAACAGAAAGGAAGAGATGTATGTTAAATTTTGAGTTTTACAGTCCTACAGAGTTTGTGTTCGGAAAGGGCCGAGAGGACGAGTGCGGAGCTTACGCTAAGAAGTACGGCGCTAAAAGAGTGCTTATTCACTATGGTTCCGGCTCAGCTGTCAGATCAGGTCTTGTGGACAGGGTAAAGAAGTCGCTTTCTGAAAGCGGTATCTATTTCACAGAACTTGGCGGAGTTAAGCCCAACCCCAGAGATACGCTTGTATACGAGGGCATCGAGCTTTGCAGAAAGGAAAATATAGACTTTATCCTTGCAGTAGGCGGCGGCTCGGTTATTGATTCTTCAAAGGCTATCGCTATTGGTGTGCCTTATGACGGAGACTTCTGGGATTTCTACAGCGGAAAGCCTATAGAGAATGCATTGCCTATCGGAGTAGTACTCACTATTGCAGCAGCAGGCAGTGAAGGCTCAGGCAACTCAGTTATAACAAAGGAAGACGGAATGCTCAAGCGCGGTACAGGCTCTGATCTTCTGAGATCAAGGTTCTCTATTTTAGACCCGTCACTTACTCAGACCCTTCCTGCATATCAGACTGCCTGCGGTGCAACTGATATTATGGCTCACGTTTTCGAGAGATATTTCACTAACACCAAAGAGGTCGAGATAACTGACAGGCTTTGCGAAGCGGTTCTTCTTACAATGGTTAAGGAGACTCCGAGAGCTATCGCAGACCCAAACAATTATGATGCAAGAGCAAACATTATGTGGGCAGGAATGGTTGCACATAATAACATAGTTGGTGTCGGAAGACAGCAGGACTGGAACAGCCACGGACTGGAGCACGAGCTTTCGGGACTGTATGATGTGGCACACGGAGCAGGACTTGCAGTAATGATGCCCGCATGGATGGAGTTTGTATATAAGCATGATGTAATGCGTTTCTGTCAGATGGCAGCAAGAGTGTTTGGCTGCAATATGAATTTTGCAGACCCTGAGGTCACAGCCCGAGAGGGTATTAAACGTTTCAGAGAGTTTCTGCACAGCATAGGAATGCCTATTAATTTTGCAGAGTTAGGTGCAAAGGAAGAAGATATCCCGACCCTCGTTGAAAAGCTTGGTGTAGGAGATGGGAAGAGAGCAGGCTTTGTTGAACTCTCTGCAGCTGACTGCACAGAGATATATAAGATCGCTGCTAAGGCATCGCTTTGATAAGTGTACAAAAACAGGACTGCAATTGCAGCCCTGTTTTCTTTTATCCAATAGATGCGACCCATTCTTTAAGGTCAGCTGATGTATCAGACGGTTTTACAAGCTTTTGAGATACTATTGTATATTCTCCCTTGAGATAAGGAGCGAGCTTTTCGGCGGTCTTTTTAAGATCGCTTCCGCCTGAGGTTGCGAACAGCACTATTTTCTTGCCTGTCCAGTCATAGTCTTTAACAAAGGTGTTTATGATATTCGGAGCTCCATAGTACCAGATAGGAAATCCAAGATAGATCGTATCATACTCATCAAAGCTATCGACCTTTCCCTCAATGGGAACGTCCTTCTTTCCGATCTTTTCCTTGTTGCATCTGGAGAGAGGATTTTTCCAGTTTATATCAGCTTTGGTGTATGGTGTTACAGGCTTGATCTCAAAGAGCTCTGCTCCTGTGATCTTTGAAAGAGCCGAAGCGACCTTTGCAGTTGAGCCTTCTGCCGAGAAATAGCAGACGATGGTTTTACTCATAGTATTACCTCCATTGGTGAATTAAAGCATAGCTTTATTTGAGTATAACACAAAGCAAAACCAATGTCAATAAAAAAGCCCGACGTTTTGTCGGGCTTTAGCTTATGTGGTTATCAGCTCTTTAGGAATCAGATCGTAGTCATACATTACTTCCGAGTGATTGTCAAGAACAAGCTCTTTTTTCAGAAGCTCTCCTGTTTCCTTGTCGTAAGTGTTCTTATAGATCTTGGAAACACGGTAATACTTTCCGTCTTCTTCCTTCTGGAAATGATGTCCCTCCTCGGAAAGGTCGAACGTATACGGGAAAGGCTTAACACTTCTGAGCTCAGCGTAGAGGGTCTTGTCCTTTACCCAGGCAAGAATCTGAACATCCTGATCGGTATTGTTTCTGAATCTGTAATCTATATAGTTGTAGCATACACAAGTACCTGAACTGAACGGAACACGCTCTCCGTGCTCAGGAGCAAGTGCATCTGAATGGCTGTGGAATTCATAAACCTCAAGCGGGCTGTGAAGTACAAGCCTGTGAATAGTGTTTCCCAGATTGCAAAGTCCGCCGCCAAGACCCGGCTCCATTATCTCGCCGCTGATTACTCTTCCTTCACGGTAGCCTTTTTTCTTAGTGATCTTGCCAACAGTTTTCCAGAACGAGAAGATCTCTCCCGGATGAATAACTATACCGTTGATCTTCTTGCAGGCAAGGTCAATATTGATAGCCTTGTTTTCCTGCAGCTCAGGGTCAATACCCTTGCCGACTTTAATAAGACCGTTAGAGTGAGTAGATACAACATTCGGCAGTCTGTGACGGCTCTTGTGCATTGAAATAGGCTCTTTCTTAGCAAAATCTCTGATTACTCTCTTTGACTTTTCCTTTGCCTCGGAAATAGCATAAGCTCCGGGGCTTATCTCACAGAAAAGAAAATCTCTTTCAAACAGCTTATTCACATCAGTTCCGTCAGGGTAAATATCGCCAATACGGTTATAATTCTTTTTGTTTCTCTTCCATGCTTCAAGCATAAGATACTCGGCAAGGCGTCTTTTACCAACAAATATTTCTTCCTTAGCCCTTATGTATTTAACCAGAATACTTGGAATACCTGCACGGTTAGCACCGTAAATATCGGTAAATATCTGATCTCCGATACAAACGGTCTGAACTTTTCTCAGGCCAAGCTTTTTTACAGCTCTCAGATAAGCTTCGGGTGCAGGCTTGTCCGCATCGCAGATATATTCAGTCTCGATATTCTTTATAAAACGCTCAACTCTGCTTTTTTCATTGTTGCTGAGAAGCAGTGTTTTGAACCCGATAGCATGAATGTCTCTGAACAGCTGATCGACTTTAGGATTAGAATCATCTCCGTGATGCACAAGAGTATTATCTATATCGAAAATGATACCTCTGAATCCCTTTTCAAAAAGCTTGTTGTAGTCTATAGCAAAGACGCTTTCAGCATATTCATAGGGATAAAACTTATCAAACATTTTCTCACCTTTATTTACTGTTTATGTAGTCACAGACCTTATCTATCTGCTCCTTGAAAGTACCTTCAAACTTGTTTTCAAAGAATGCACTTCCTATTGTAAAAGACCAGGGATCAGCATCGAGTATTTCATCAAGCCGCTGGTAGCTGTTGACGCTTCCTGCGATGCAGACGGGTGCATCTATCTCCTGAACAAATCTCTTGTTAAGCTTAACTGCATCTCCTGTAAATCTGTAGCCAAGAAGATCAATCCCCGAAACACCCTTTTCAAGATAGCTCTTAGCCTCAGCGATCATTCCGTCGATAGTTCCGCCGAGAACCGAAGGCCTCTCAGTTACCTCGCCAACAAAAGGCATATACTCAAGTCCGTTATCCTTGCATATCTTATTGACAGAGTCAAAATAGATAGTTCCCATCAGCATATCACAGCCGCACTCAACGGCCATTTTAGCACCTTCAATACATTCCTCCTCAGTGTATGCAACCACCTCAAGAGATGTTTTCTTTCCGCATTCTTTCATATATGCATATAGCCTTTTCATCTCATCAAGAGAAAGAGGCTCTTCCTTGAATCCCCAGTACTCCGCCTTAGAATCCTTACATTGGTCGAAGATTTCATAAGCGTTTTCAACTGTCATATCATTATAAGTTAACATGACGACCAGAATTGGTTTTTTCTTCATAATTCATCTACTCCTAGTCGAGAAAATATGTGATAAAAATTAATAATTTACATCATTCCCTAAAAATTGGCGTTCCATTTTTTATATTACCATATTTCTTCTCAAATGTCAATTATCCGCCAATAATTTAGTGCATAATGACGAATTTTTAATGCATTTGAACTACAGGCATTATATCGTCTATATCGACATAGTAGCATTCAGGGTCATCGGGGTGGATATACACTTTAACGTCTCTTCCTGTCAGTGAATGAGTTGGGTCAAACATGATAGGCTGACTTTTATAAAAATGCATAATACCTGTATACTGATCGAAGTATTCAAAAACTGCGATAAAGGGCCTTTGATTGTTGATCCTGATATTAGTATCCTGATTAGCACTGTTAAAACGAGCAATGATATAGTTTCCCGAATCATAAGCTTCCCGGAGCTTCTTATATTTTTTTGAACTGATATTCAGGAAAATTATTCCCAGTATAATATAAACAGCACCAACACCGATGAAAACCGAATGAAAAACAGCAGGATTGCCGTTAAAGCTTTCCGGGTGGCTTTTGAATAATGGAATAGTAGCAATTCCGACGATAGTAAAGAGCGCACCGAGCGGAGTAAATATAAGTCCTATTATTCTGAGTCCTAATATTGGTCTTTTGACTTTCTTATACATAGGCTGCTCCTTATTTCAGTATCTTTTTTATCTGCGCTTCATCAGCATCGGGAAGAATTTTTCTCAGATGTTCATATATAATCATGTAAGACTGCGAAGGCTCCCGCTTGTAGACATTATCGGTAAAAACATTACCCATAAAAACTTCAGGTGTTGAATACTGTGCCACACCCCAGCCATAGGATTGCCCGTACTTGTCTTTCATATATACAAAGTCACTTATCAGAACATAGCATTGTTCCTGTAGTCTGAGTATTGCAGAGTCAAAGCCTTTGTTTCCGCCTTTTCTGTAGTCGCCAAGCTTTTTCAGCTGCTTTGATATTATCGGCGCATTTTCCTCCAGCAGATCATACAGAAATTTATCACTTCGTTTTGCCATTCCATCATCATATAAAGCGTCGAAGTCATATCCGTTACGGCGGTAATTTGCAAAGTCGGGGAACAGCTCGGGGCTGATGTAAACAGCCTTTCTTTCAAGAAATTTACCATAAGCACAGCCTGTATCTCTGATAACCGAGCCTTTCCATTCCCAAGCGCCTTCCTCGGCAGAAAACCAGAATCTCGGGTCTATATGCTCTTCAATTGAAAAGCCCTCAATTGAGTTCCTGAAATAAGGTACAAATCCAAGCTCGTGAACTGCATTGATAAGGTCATCACGGCTGTTTATTCTCAGATCATTAAATGTCATTTTACTCGCCTCTTTCCGTTAAAACAGTATAACATAAAAATATGATAATGTAAAGTGGAAAGCGGGCTTTACATTTATTGAAAGATGTGGTATTATAAATATATAACATTATTCATAGAGGTGATATAATGTCCAATGGTACAGAAAAAAACAATGAGGTCATAAGCCTTATTGAACCGCAAAAGCGAGGACTTATAGGGATCCTTTTCAGCCGTGTTGGAATTGCAGCAGTTCTTATTATAGTTCAGTTCCTGGCTGTAGTGCTGTTTTATGTCATTCTTGAACGGTATTTCAACTACATAAAGATTGTCCAGACAGTTTTTCTTGCAGTTATGGTTATCTATCTTATTAATACCGAGATGGATTCATCGGCCAAGCTGACATGGATGTTCCTGATGATGTTTGTTCCGTTCCCTGCAATGATACTGTTCCTGTTCTATCAGAAGGATATAGTACGTCAGGGCTGGAAAAACAGACTGAAACAGCTTATTAAAGAGAGCCGAAGTAAGATTTCTCAAGACCCGTTTACGCTTATTGAAGATGATGTCATAGACTCAGGACTTGATTCTCTTTGCAGGTATCTTAACAGAACAGGAAGATTTCCTGTATATTCAGATACTAAAGTAACGTTTTTCTCGCTTGGAGATGATAAATTTCCTGCAATGCTTGAACAGCTAAAAAAAGCTAAGAAATTTATCTTTATGGAGTATTTCATAATTGATGAAGGTTATATGTGGGGAAGTATCCTTAAAGTGCTGAGTGATAAGGTGAAGGAAGGCGTAGATGTAAGGGTAATGTATGACGGAATGTGTGAGGTCAATCTTCTGACAGCGGATTACCCTCACAGAATGGCGAAGCTTGGTATTAAGTGTAAGCCCTATACTCCGATTACCCCTTTCCTGACAACACAGTACAATTACCGTGACCACAGAAAGATTCTTGTTATCGACGGTCAGGTAGCATTTAACGGCGGAGTAAATCTTGCTGATGAATATATCAATCAGAAAGAGCGCTTCGGTCATTGGAAGGATACCGCAATAATGCTTGAGGGTAAGGCAGTTCAAAGCTTCACATTAATGTTTCTGCAAATGTGGAATCTTGATGAACAGACACCGCAGTGGGATGAGTTCCTTACTCCTGCTGAGCCTGTCAGCGCAAACGGTTTTGTAATGCCTTACGGTGATTGTCCGCTGTTTAAGGAAAAGGTCGGAGAAAGCGTTTATATAGACATTCTCTACCGTGCTAAGAGCTATGTTCATATAATGACACCGTATCTTATCCTCGACAATGAGCTTGAGGCTGCACTTAAATTTGCGGCTGAAAGGGGAGTAGATGTTAAAATAATTCTCCCCGGTATTCCTGATAAGAAGGCAGCGTATTCGCTTGCAAAATCGCATTACAGTTCGCTTATAAGATCGGGCGTTGAGATTTATGAGTACACTCCAGGATTTGTTCATGCGAAGGTGTTTGTAAGCGATGATGAGAAAGCTGTTATAGGCACGATCAATCTTGATTACCGCAGCCTTTATCACCATTTTGAATGTGCAACTTATCTTTATAAGGTTGACTGTATTTCAGAAATAAAAGCAGACTACAAGGAAACTCTTAAAAAGTGCAAGCAGGTAACACCTGAAACGATCAAGCAGGAGAAATTCTCCTACAGAGCTTTGGGTACTGTTCTGAAAGTAATAGCACCGCTTATGTAACAAAAAAGATCCGCTGAAATAAACAGCGGATCTTTCTTTTAAGCTGGTAGCCGGACTCGAACCGGCGACCTGCTCATTACGAATGAGCTGCTCTACCAACTGAGCCATACCAGCACAACTAACTAATTCATTATACAATAAGTAAATATTAAAGTCAAGCCGTTTTACAATTTCTTTACATTCAAGGAGCAGTATGCTTTTTGATTATAAATATTTAAGTAATTTAATAAATGGACGAAAAGTCAAAATTCAGACAAAATGTTCTGAGTATAAAAACGGCTTGTTTTCGGGCTTGTGTAAGAATTATATTCAAAATTATTAATTTTTTGTTGTTTACATGGTGTTAATAAGTACAAAATAATTATATTAAGGACTTCGTTTTTGATAAAAAATCGCCAAAGTTTGATTTTTTGCCGTAAAATCGGGGTTAAACGTTTGACAAAGGCTCGAAAATAAGTTATAATACGCTTATACAAAAGCAAAGTTTCAGATGTTTATGGAGGTAATTAAAATGAAAAAGAGTGAGCTTATTGCTGCTATCGCTGCTAAGGGCGGCTATTCTAAGAAGGATGCTGAAAAGGCTCTTGATGCTGTAACAGCAACAATTACTGAGTCTCTTGCAAACGGAGATAAGATCTCTATCGTAGGTTTTGGTTCTTTTGAGGTTCGTGAGAGAGCTGCAAAGGAGTCTATCAATCCTGCAACCAAGAAGCCTATTCATGTACCTGCAAAGAAGGTTCCTGCATTCAAGGCAGGCAAGGCTCTTAAAGAGGCTGTAGATAAATAAGTTAACCATTAATAGTTTATTTAGTATAGGAGGAAAATAAAATGGCTGTTAAGAAGACAGAAGAAAAGGTAGAGGCTGTAAAGGCTGCTGCTGAAAAGAAGACAGAAGAAGTTAAGGCTGTAGCTAAGAAGGCTGCAACTGCAACAAAGACTAAGGCTGCTGCTGCAAAGACTGCAGTTAAGGCTAAGGCTGATACAGCAAAGAAGAAGGTTGCTGAGAAGAAGTCCGCTGCTAAGAAGCCTGCTGCAAAGAAGGCTGTTGCTGCTGCTAAGGATGAGGTTTTCGTTCAGGTTGAGGGCGTAAACGAGATCAACGTAGCTGTTGTTGTTGAGGCTGCAAAGGCTGACTACAAGGCTAAGAGTGGTAAGGCTGCAAAGGCTGTAACTGTATATGTAAAGCCTGCTGAGGGCGTTGCTTACTACACTGTTGCAGGTAAGGGTAGCGATGATTACAAGGTAAACCTCTAATCTTTATATAATACCTAAAAAAAAGAAGCAGTACGGATTATTAAGTTCGTACTGTTTTTTTGTTATCAAGTGTATATAATTTTATAAAAAAGAGACCTGCTAAAAAACAGGTCTCACTTTATATCCGATTTTCAGCCGCTCATCTGAATAGATGATGCCTCGGGAATGTGTACTCTTCTTATGTCAGCTCCGAGTCCTCTGAGTTTTTCGTCGATCTTTTCATATCCTCTTTCAATATAGTGAATATTATCAATCTCAGTAGTGCCTTCAGCCGCAAGACCTGCAATTATCAGCGCTGCACCTGCTCTGAGGTCTGTAGCAGATACAGGAGCACCCTTCAGCTCTCCTACACCCTGAATAACAGCAACCTTGCCGTCAACCGAAATATCAGCACCCATTCTTCTGAGCTCTGCAACATATCTGAAACGATTGTCAAAAATATCATCAGTCACAATGCTTGTCCCGTCAGCAAGTGTCAGGAAAGTGGAAAACTGCGGCTGCATATCAGTCGGGAAGCCCGGGTGAGGCATAGTCTTTATAGATGTCTTCATAATCGGACCGTCTACCCATACATGAACGCTCTCATCGTGCTCTTCAACGTTTACACCGCATTTTCTGAGCTTTGCAGTGATAGATTCAAGATGTTTAGGAATGACGTTTGCAATAACAACATCACCCTTAGTAGCTGCTGCAGCTACCATATAAGTGCCTGCCTCGATCTGATCGGGAATAGTTGCATAGGTCACACCATGCAGATATTCAACACCCCTGATCTTGATAACATCTGTACCTGCGCCTCTGATGTCAGCTCCCATTGAGTTCAGGAAGTTGGCAAGGTCAACTATATGAGGCTCTTTAGCTGCATTTTCAATTATCGTCAGACCCTTTGCCTTAACAGCAGCAAAGATTGCATTCATTGTAGCGCCGACAGTAACAAAATCAAAATAGATCTGATTGCCTACGAGTTCATCGGCAAACACGTGATTAGCACCCTTGACAATCTCGTCTGATGCGCCCAGTGCCTTGAAAGCTTTAAGATGCTGGTCTATCGGTCTGTCGCCGAGATCGCACCCACCGGGCATCGGAACAAAAGCATCATGGAATCTTCCAAGCAGAGTTCCCAGAAAATAGCACGAAGCTCTCATAGTTCTTGCCAGCTCATAAGGAACTTCAGGCTTTGTAATTCCCTTTGTATCAAATCTGATCGTATTTTTATCTATCAGCTCGACCTCTGCGCCCATTTCACGCAGGATCGTCATACACTTAGTAATATCACTTATCTCGGGTACATTCTCAAGCACGCAAGGCTCATCACAAAGAATTGTAGCGGCAACAAGTGCAACAGCGGCATTCTTTGCACCGCTTATCTGAACCGTGCCTTTGAGAGGTGTACCTCCGTTGATAACAAATTTATCCAAAATTAAACACTCCTTAAAGGAATGCCGAACTCTATATCTCTATTCGGCTTTCATATTAGTATACCACTTTATTGAGAAAAATAAAAGCGGTTTAGGAAAAGTTCCACGTTATAGTCAAAATCATCTAACTAAGATGAATTTTTATAGCAAAGATTTTATTATTCAAGTCTGAAAAGCATTTGCGAACATCTGTTCACACTTTACAGCCCTAAATCAAACTCACAAATATATTCTAGCACACTGTTCGCAAAAAATCAATAGCAAAATTCAGTTTTTTCAGAACTTTTCGACTTTTTTTGAAAAGAAATCCCTTGAAAGTTACGATTAGGTTACAAGAGTACGATTTTTCGGACTTTATTGTAATTTCTGTGTAATTATTGAGTACAAATTTTTTCTCTCTTTAACCTTAGTGTCCAAAATGATATACTCTTAAAGCATTTTTCAGGTGTCGGAAAGCGCAGATTTGCTTCACGGCAATGAAAAAATGATTTTTGATACTTAAGGCAACACCGCATGACCCGCGGCT
>DGRP01000055.1 GCA_002391065.1 Ruminococcus sp. UBA4385
CACTATTTCGCTCCGCGTTCAAGGTATGTGAAGCCAAAGCAAAGGTACGTCGCGTATTGGTGCAGGGTTTTCCCTGCTGCCGCACATATATGCGGCAGTTCATTTCACTCTCTCACAACAGGGAAACGCTCCGAGAATTTCTTCCTGTAGATCATTACGATAACGATAGAGTAGATCGTTGTAAGTATCAGAGCTGTGAGAACATCGGTCGGATAGTGCACTCCGACATAAAGTCTCGAAAACATAATCAGCACCGCAAGTATCAATGACGGCACTCCGAACTTCTTCGGCATAAGCAGAAGAAGCACGATAGCTACCGAGAAAGCCGCCGTCGTATGTCCCGACGGGAATGACGAATCCGGCTGTTCCCCGACCAGTCTTGTCAGACCTTCCACCGCATCATAGGGTCTCACTCTGTTGAATATGTGCTTGATTATTATCGTGTTTACAAAAAAGCTGAATACCAGAGAAATAAGGCTTACCACACCCACCGTGCGGTACTTTTTCCATATTATGAGCAGTATGCTCAACAGTATCCAGAACCAACCTGCCTCTCCCAGATAGGTTATACCCTTTATTATCGGATTGAGCCAGCTTACTCTGAGATTATCCTGTATCCAGATAAGTATCTTGCCCTCCGACTGATTCAGGCTGTCAAACATAGATATCCTCCTTAACCTTGTGATTCGCTCGGATTATTACCAGATATTTACACCAAAACTGACAAGGAGATAAAAAATCCGACAATACCATTGTGCACAAAAGCGCGATTTCATATTTTGTTAAATGTTTTTTAGAAATAAGGAAATTTACCCTACATAAAAAGTGATGAACAAACACTTAACAATTGCAAAATTGCAAAACTACATAAATATTGCCCTCATAACGAGGGCAATAAAGCTGTCCTGATTATTATCTGCGGTTGCCCTGCATCTTAGCAAGCAGGCGAAGTATCTTCAGATACAGATAAATAACACCTACAATGAGGGAGTAGCTTGCATACCACTCATACTCCTCAGGCAGACCGTTTTCAACAGTCTCGGTTACAGTGTCAAAGTCGCACATAAGCAGAACTGCTGCTATAAGCACTCCGATAAATGCAAATACAATTCCGATAGGTCCGTTATTAATTGTGTTAATGCTCTGGATAATAGCAGAGTTAGGTGCTACCATAGCAACGATAGCATATATCAATCCGCCCATCAGCGATACCATGATAGCTGTAATACAAGCCATCTTGAGCCTTCCGCCGACTCTTACGCCCTTCATGTACAGAAGCGTCAGCACACCGATAGTCAGAACTGTAAGAACAAGTGCCTCAACGATAATGCCCTTATACTGCTTAGCATAAAGCATAGACACCAGCGACAAGCAGAAGCCCATTCCTCCTGCGTAAATCGAGCCCGTGACAGGCACCGTCTTTGGAGCGAACGCCGCTATCAAGCTTGCGATCAGCGTTACGAACAACAGCACATAGAAGATCACGCTCTCCATTTCAAGCGCTGCCGCAGTACCGTTTCTTGAGGTATAAAAAGCGTCAACATAGAAAAATGCCGCAATACCTGCACACATAACAAGCACGAAATACATCGTCTTCATAGCCACGCCCTTATAGGTAGCGGCATAGTTCACATCTACAGGCTGAACAAAGCTTTTAAGCTTTCTTGCTCTTGGGTTGCCTGCATTTTCAAAAAAGTTATTTGCCATTTTTATCTCCTTTCTACATACAGAAAAACTATTTTCCGATTATCTCTATTATAACCGATTTTACAAAAAAGTCAATAGTTTTTTACAAAATCGCCCCTGAGGATTGACGGCAGGAGAAAAATGCGTTATAATAGTATAGAACTTTTTGTGAAAGGAGCTGCCCTTATGAAGATAGTTTCCCTTATTTTAGCTGCAATGCTGGCTCTTACGCTCTGCGCCTGTGCAGGTCAGAACGATAACTTCTCTAAGGTGACCCTTTATCAGACTTCCTCCGCTGAGGTATCTGAGCCCGACACAGATGTCGGAGTATCTCTAAGAGAGGGCAGAACCTTTGACGGAGCAGTAATAGCCTATGGAGATGACATCACAGCCGCAGAAGCTAAACAGGTAATGGATTCCACGCTTGGGATAGTCTCGTGGGTAGTTATCCTGCATCTCAGTGAAGCAGGCTCAGCCAATTATGCCGAGGCATCAAAGCGCCTTGCAGGAAACGGGAGCATTACCGTCTGGTATAATAAGGAGAGCATCTTCTCGGCCGAGGTTGCCGCGGCCGCAGGCAGCGACGGCATAGTGATGATAACGGGAAACTTTACCGAGGATTCGGCAAAGGAGCTTGCGGATAAGCTGAATGGGATTGACTAAAGCAGAAAAATGCGTTATAATAGTAAAAAACTTAAGGCAACACCGCACAATCATTGTGCGTCAGAAACGCCGTCAGATTTTTCGTCAGAGTGCATAAAGTTGACGACGGCGGGCTGGCGCCCGGCTAGGAAACTTTGTGTGATATGACGGAAAATATGCAAGTTTATGACGTGCAAAGGCGTTAGCCGGTGGTTGTGCGGTGTTGCCTTAAAAAAAAAGGAGCGATTAACATGATTTGTCCTAAATGCGGAAACCAGACAGCCGATGATGCCGCTTTCTGCGGAGTTTGCGGTACACCTATGGGAGCAGCGGCTCAGCCTGCTGTGGATATGCCCGTGCAGGAGCAGTATCAGCAGCCTGTTCAGCAGCAGTTTGAACAGCCTTCGGAGCCGACACCTGCGGCACCTCAGCAGTATCAGGATTATAATACGCCCGATTATCTCTCGGGCAATGCCCCAAGCTACGGCACTCCGCCGAGAAGATATGACGAGCCCGTACAACAGCAGTTTGAACAGCCCGTTCAGCAGGAGCAGCCTGTAGGAAACGAGTATCCTCAGTACAATCAGCCCGAAAAGATAGAACAGCCCTTTGCGCCTGCTCCCGAGGCACCTCAGCAGCAGCACCCCGGCTATAACACACCTGTGAACCTGTCGAACCAGCAGCCCAGCTACGGCACACCTCAGAGAGCCGAGAACGGCTCCAGCAGTCTTGTCCTCGGGATAGTGATAGTTCTTATCATCGCTGTGCTGATAATCGTCGGCATAGTGCTGGCTGTTAAGGGCACTAAAAAGGCAGTCAAGGAGATTACAGATGACTGCGTAAGCGTTGTCAGTGTAACCGAAGAGGCAGGCTTTGACCCCGTTTTGTAATCAATGTGACAGAACGATGAAAGTTTGACTTTACCTCTTGACGTTTTGAAAAAAACATTGTATAATGTGCTTGTCGGCAGGAGATGTCGGCAAATCGTGAGATATCATCAGGAGGGATAGTTATGACAAATATGCAGAACACGGAAAAGTCCGCAGTGATCGCTCTGAGATCGGAAGATCCTGCTTACATGACAGCACAGCAGACAAGAAGGGCTCAGCCGCTGGGAAGTGCCTTTGTCGGTATCCTGTGTCTGATCGTGTCGGTCATTGTAATGCTCGGTACGGCTTATGCGGCTTTCATAGGCGCAAGGGCTGTGTACAGATGCCTTGATGACAAGGGCACCTTTGACGGAACTGTAGTCGAGTATATTGATTTCAAGCTTTGAATGTAAAAAGCGACCCGACCTTTTTTAGGTCGGGTCTTTTTTCTTGACAAAACGGCGCAACTGTGCTATAATACGAAAAAACAGATACCCCGACTTTAGTAAAGTCGGGGTTATTGTGCGTGATATATTGAGGAGGATTTATGGGACTTTTTGAAAAATTAAAGGCATTGTCCGAGCAGTCACAGCCGACAAAGCCCGAATTTATTATAGCAGGGCTCGGAAACCCCGGGGTAGCTTATGAAAACACAAGGCACAATGCAGGCTTTCTGGCGATAGAGGCGCTTGAAAAGAAGTACAGCTTTACCCCGAACGAGCACAAGTTCAATGCAGTTTGCAACAGAGCCGTCATCGGAGGAAAAAGCTGCCTTATAATGCGGCCGCAAACCTTTATGAACAAAAGCGGCGAGGCTGTGAGCGACGCTATGGACTTCTATGAGATTGACCCCAAGAACATCATAGTGATCTTCGATGATATCTCCCTTGATGTTGGCGCTATGAGGATAAAGCGCAAGGGCTCGGCAGGCGGTCACAACGGAATAAAGAGTATAATTGCGCTTTGCGGCACTCAGGATTTTCCGAGAGTTAAGATAGGCATAGGCGCTAAGCCCCACCCGGACTATGACCTTGCAGACTGGGTGCTCTCACGGTTTTCCGACGAGGATATGAAGAAGCTCTCCGAGGTATTCGACCACACCGCCGAGGCTGTAGAGCTTATCGTCAAGGGCGAAACAGGCGAAGCCATGAACCGCTTTAACTGAACACAGTACTTTTTGGTAACAGGGAAAAGCAAAAAGATAATAGGGTATAGGTAATAGGTGATAGGGAATAGGGAATAGGGAATAGGTATGGAGTCAGCTTTGCTGACTTATGCCCATTCGGGCGTATAGAAAGTGCATACTTTTCGCTTGTTATTCTCAGGCAGATTGATCTAGTTTTCACTATCACCTTTGGATATGGGGCGCAGCCCCATTTTAAATCATCACCGAAGGTGATACCTTACCTATTACCTGTTCCCTATTCCCTATTACCTAAATACTTATTGCCTAAATATCTATTGCCTGTTACCTAATTAAAGAGTGGGGTTTTTATGAATTTATTTGAAAGAATGGCGGCTCAGCTGCCGTTTTGTAAGGATATTATAAACTGCGTGCTCAAGGGATATACTCCCGTGTCGCTGTCGGGTGTGTCGAATATTCATAAGGCACATACCGTACTCGGACTCAGCCGTATTTCCCCTGTGCTTGTGATATGCGATGACGAGGCTCATGCACTCAGAATGGCACAGGACATAAACGAAATGGCCGGACAGCAGCTAGCTGTGTTCTATCCTGCAAAGGATCTGAACTTCGCCCTCATGGAGGGCATCTCCCGTGAGTATGAACACAAAAGAATTGAGGCTCTGTCTCAGCTTATGCAGGGTAAAGCCTCTGTTTGCTGTGCAGGTATCGAGGCTTGCTTACAGGCGGCTATGCCCCCGAAGGCTCTTAGGGACTACTCATTTGAGATAAGCGAGGGCGGCACTGTTGAGTTGGAGGAGCTGCTCAGAAAGCTTGTTGCCGCAGGCTATACCCGTACAGATCAGGTCGAGGGACAGGCGCAGTTTTCGCACAGGGGCTCGATAATTGATATCTTCCCTGTTCAGGAAAGCAGACCTATAAGGCTTGAGCTCTGGGGCGACGAGGTTGACTCACTTTCCTATTTTGATACACAGTCTCAGCGCAGAACCAACAGCCTTAAAAGCGTTACAGTCTTCCCTGCCCTTGAGATAATCTTTCCCGATAAGGAGGAGCTCAAAGAGAAGCTTCAAAAGCTGTCCTCATCGGCAAGGGGCAGGCAGGCAGATAAGATACGGCTATCTGTCAGCCGTGATATAGAGGCTCTCGATGCAGGCATTCTGCTCACCGATCTTGACAAGTACTACTCTGTATGCTATGACAGAACATACACCATATTTGACTACTTTGAATCGGGTATTGCGGCAGTGTGTGAGTACTCAAACTGTATTGAAAAAGGCAGAGCTGTGCTCTCTCAGCTATCCGAGGATATAAAAAACCTGCTTGAAGAGGGTATCCTCTTCCCGAAGCTTATGGGCTTTTACATCGACCTTACTCAGGTCGAAAAGGCCGTTCTCGAAAAAAGAGCCGTCTTCCTCGACAGCTTTATGCGTTCAAACAACGGTGTGAGATTTAAGAAGCTTATCACCTCAAACTGTCGGCAGACCTCTACCTGGGGCGGAAATACAGCCACTCTTGACGAGGAGCTCAAAGATCTCTGCTCACAGGGCTATTGCACGGTTCTTCTTGCAGGCTCGGAGAAAACAAAGCCGATCATCATTAAAGACCTCACCGACGAGGGAATAGAAGCCTATCCTCTCACCGATGACAGCGAGATAACCGCAGGCCGTGTTTATGTAAGAACAGGCAGTCTGTCGGGCGGCTTTGACTATCCCGATGTGAAGCTTGCTGTCATCACTCAGCAGAAAACTATGGCCTCTAAAAAGCGCCGCTACAGACACAAGGCAGGAGAGGAGATAAAAAGCCTTTCCGACATCAGGAGAAATGACCTTGTAGTTCACGCTATGTACGGTATAGGCAAGTTTGACGGCATAAAAAGCATTGAGACAAACGGCTCGACCAAAGACTATATCACCATAAAATATGCAGGCACAGATGTACTCTATGTGCCTGTAACTCAGCTTGACCTTGTGTCCCGATACATCGGAACGGGCGACGATGACAGCGTTAAGCTGAACAAACTCAATACAAACGAGTGGAAGCGCACCCGCAATAAGGTACGCTCCGCTGTAAAGGATATGGCTAAGGAGCTCACCGAGCTGTATGCTAAAAGGCAGGCGGCAAAGGGCTATGCCTTCTCGCCCGATAATGACTGGCAGGCTGATTTTGAGGAACGCTTCGACTATGAGGAAACAGAGGATCAGCTCAGATCTATCAGCGAGATAAAGGCCGATATGGAAAAGCCTGTCCCGATGGACAGACTGCTCTGCGGAGATGTCGGCTTCGGAAAGACAGAGGTTGCCCTGAGAGCTGCCTTCAAATGTATGCTAGACGGCAAGCAGGCAGCACTGCTCTGCCCGACTACAGTTCTTGCATGGCAGCATTATCAGACAGCTATAAAGCGCTTCGGGCACTTCCCTGTTAATATTGAGCTTCTTTCACGCTTCCGCAAGCCAAAGGAGCAGGCAAAAATTGTCCGTGAGGTGAACAGGGGCACTATAGACCTTATAATCGGCACTCACCGCCTTGTCCAGAAGGACGTTGCTTTCAAGGATTTAGGCCTTGTCATAATAGATGAGGAACAGCGCTTCGGAGTTGCCCAGAAGGAGCGCTTCAAGGAGCTTTTCAAGGGAGTTGACGTGCTTACCCTCTCAGCAACACCGATACCGAGGACCCTCAATATGGCTATGAGTGGTATAAGAGATATGTCCGTCATCGAGGAGCCCCCTGTTGACCGCTATCCTGTGCAGACCTATGTTATTGAATATAACCTCGGCGTGGTAGTAAATGCAATACAGAAGGAGCTCAGAAGAGGCGGTCAGGTTTACTATATCTATAACAGGGTCGAGAGCATAATGCTTGCTGCTCATAAGCTTGCCGAGGCTCTTCCCGAGGCAAGGATAGCTGTCGCTCACGGACAGATGCCCGAAAATGAGCTTTCCGAGATATGGAGACAGCTCTGTGACCGTGAGATAGATGTGCTCGTCTGCACAACTATCATCGAGACAGGCATTGATGTGCAGAACGTAAACACACTGATTATTGAGGACTCCGACCGACTGGGGCTTTCACAGCTTTATCAATTGCGAGGGCGTGTCGGGCGCTCAAACAGGAGAGCCTTTGCCTACTTTACCTTCAGGCGAGGAAAGGTTCTCACAGAGATCGCAGCCAAAAGGCTCGACGCTATAAGAGAATTCACACAGTTCGGCTCAGGCTTCAGGATAGCGCTCCGTGACCTTGAAATAAGGGGTGCTGGCTCAATACTCAGCGGTCAGCAGCACGGCCACATGGAGGCTGTCGGCTACGATATGTATATAAGGCTTCTGAATGAGGCTGTTGCGCAGGCAAAGGGAGAGGAGCTTCCGCCCTCGCCAGAGGACTGCCTTGTGGACATAGCGATCGACGCATATATTCCCGAAAGCTACATAGAAAACAATGCCCAGAGGATAGACTGCTACAGAAAAATAGCCTCTATCATGAACGAGGAGGACTCCCGTGATGTGCTTGATGAGCTCATCGACCGTTACGGCGACCCGCCCAAAGCTGTGGCAGGTCTCATAAATGTGGCACTGACAAGAAACTCAGCCGCTAAAATGGGTATCAGGGAGATAGCCCAGAGGGGTGATAATCTCTACTTCTACATCACCGACTGCGAGCCTGCTCAGGCAGCAAAGCTGTGCAAGCTTTACGGAGACAGGGTTAAGTTCAATGACTCCGACAAGCCCTATTTTGTGATAAAGCTCGACAAAAAAGAAAAGACCCCCGACCTCATGCGTGAGGCGGTAATGGCTTTCAGAATTTGACAAATCGGGATAACTGATGTATAATTGAATTGACAGTATTGAATTGACAGTATTGTTATTAAAATATGAAAGGAAGCTGTTTATGAAAGGAAAAAGACTTCTCAGCTGGCTGTTTGCTCTTTCACTTGCAGCAGGGACAACAGGCATCTGTGCCGCTGCAAATGAGCTATCCGAGTCAGAAACCGTAAGCATACAGACGTATGAAAGCTCCGATGAGGAGTGGGCGCTGAACTTTGATTACTGCTCTTTTTATGCCGATGACGGCGAGCACATCTACACAGGTTCTCCTGTGAAGCCCTCTGTAACTGCTTACAATTATTACACAGGCGATGACCTTAAAGAAGGCGTTGATTACACTGTCACTGCGGACAGTGACCCGAATGCAGGTGAAAAAACAGCTGTTATAAAGGGTCTCGGCGTTTATGCAGGTCAGCAGACAGAGGTAGGCTACTACATTTATCAGGCTGATCTGAGCAACGGCTCTGTATCGGTGCCCTCACTTACTTATACGGGCACTGCGGTAAAGCCTGCGGCTGTTGTAAAACTGGGCGGAAAAACTCTCGTTGAGGGAGTAGACTATGACGCTGAGTTCTCCAGCATCGAATGGAATGAATATGATGCTGGTACCTACTATGCGTATTTCTACGGAAAGGGCAACTACAGCGGCTACCTTTCGGGCAGCTACAGGATAAACCGTAAGAATGCTTCATCAGCTGCGGTCACAGGAGTAATGCCAAAAGCCTATGACGGCTGGGAATACTGTCCCGAGCCGACCGTCACTCTTAACGGAAAGAAGCTGAAAATATATGATGACTACACTATCTCATATAAGAACAACAATTCCATCGGCACAGGTACGGGAACTATCACATTCAAAGGCAATTATTCGGGCAGAAAGACCTTTACCTTCATACAGACGATAGGCAGACCCGCAGGCGTTTCTGCTTTGCAAGGAGAAAAAACTATCAAGGTCAGCTGGAACAGCGTTCCGGGAGCCGCAGGTTATCAGCTCTACAGATACGACGCTGCAAAAAAGCAATATGTCCTCGTGGGGAGCACCAAGAACACAGCTTATGCAAACTCAGGGCTGCAGTATGCTACAGCGTATAAATTCAAGGTAAGAGCTTACTACACCCAGAACGGCTCTACCAAGTACGGCAGCTACTCAAACATTATTAATACGACTACCCTGCCGCCGCATACTACCGTAACTATGGCAACAGGCGAGAAAACCTGCCTTGTAAAGTGGAGCAAGGTAACAGGCATCGACGGCTATGAGCTTATGAGGTTCGACCGAAGTTCAGGCACTTATAAACGCTATAAGCTCATGGGCAAGAACGATACTCAGCTCTATATCACGGGGCTCAGCAATGATACTGACTACAGGTACCTTGTGCGCACCTACAAAACGGTGAACGGCAAGACCGTTTATTCCAGAGAGTCAAACAATATGGGCACTCAGGATAAGACCTCACGTTTCAACGGCCTGCTGAGATCTTCGGTTTCAAGGACTTATAAGATCTACAACGTAACAGGCGCAAAAACAACGACCTCTTACAGGACTATCCCCGACAGTGAGTGGAACCTTGTTAAGAAATTCGCAAGCACGCATTTCAAGTCAGGCTGGTCGAATTACCAGAAGGCCAAGTATACCTATGATTACATCGTAAATCATACCAACTATCAGAACGACTACTCCAAGATAGACTGGTCAAGACCCGTATATCAGGTATTCGTAAAGAGAGAAGCTCAGTGCGACGGCTTCAACGGAGCCTTCGTTGCTGTAATGAGATATCTCGGCTACGATATGAACCTGATACAGGGTACTGTAAATCAGTCAGGAGGAAAGATCGGTCCTCACTGGTGGGCTACGATTAAGAGAGGCACTCAGAACTATATCTTCGACACTAACATGGAGTATTACTGGTCGGGAGACACACACTATTTCTTCTGCGCCAAGTATTCTGACCCGCTGTACGTTTCCGGAAGATACAGAATAAACAACAAGAACAGATACAAATAAGCTTTTATCCCCTCACCGAATATACGGTGAGGGGCTTTTTTGTGAACAAAATGTAAAAACGAAGAATATGACTTGACAAGTCGGGAATAATATGTTATATTGAACTTGCAAGATTAAATTGCACACAATCAAATTGCAAAAATCCAAAGGAGGAAAGCATTATGAGCATTTATGATATCAGCGTTAAAAACAACAAGGGTGAAGACGTATCAATGGCTGACTATAAAGGAAAGGTCATTGTGGTAGTCAATACAGCAACAGGCTGTGGTTTTACTCCTCAGTATAAGCCCCTTGAGGAGATGTATGAGAAATATCACGATAAGGGTCTTGAGATAGTAGATGTTCCCTGCAACCAGTTCGCAGGACAGACCCCGGGTACTGATGAAGAGATACATGAGTTCTGCACTCTGAAATACAATACGCAGTTTCCTCAGATGAAAAAGTCTGATGTAAACGGCGAAAACGCTATAGAGCTTTTCAAGTATCTCAAGAGCCGGAAGGGCTTTGAGGGCTTCGGAAAGGGGCCTAAGGCAATTGCGATGTCGGCTATGTGTAAGGCAAGGGATAAGGATTATAAGAACAATCCCGATATAAAGTGGAACTTTACTAAGTTTGTTGTTGACAGAGAGGGCAACGTAGTCGCAAGATTTGAGCCAACTCATGATATGAAGGAGCTTGAAAAGCTTGTGGCCGAGCTTATAGGATAACTACAGAAACAGGTGAGCTTATGTCAAGATATGATATAGCAATAATCGGTACGGGACCTGCGGGAATATCCGCAGCGATAACGGCTAAAATAAGGAATAAAGAAATTATTCTGCTTGGGAGCAGCGATATAAGCGCAAAGCTTGCAAAGGCTCACAGGATAGATAACTATCCCGGACTGTCGCAGATAAGCGGTGCGGATTTTGCTGAAAAGCTGAAGGCTCAGCTTTCCGATCTCGGGATAGAGATCACTCAAAAGCAGGTCAGCGCTGTGTATGCAATGGGAGAGTACTTCTCATTGCAGGCAGGCGAGGATATGATAGAGGCAAGCTCTGTGATAGTTGCTTCGGGAGTTGTGCAGGGGAAGGCACTGCCGGGTGAGGATAAGTACCTCGGGCGAGGAGTAAGCTACTGTGCAACCTGTGATGCAAGGCTCTACAAGGGAAAGACAGTCGCTGTGCTGGGCTACAGCAATGAAGCTCCCGAGGAAGCCGAGTTCCTCTCGGAGATAGTTGAGAAGGTCATCTATGTGCCGATGGGAAAGGAGCTCCCCGAGGAAAGAGAGAACATTGAGATAGTCAGAGAAAAGCCTGCGGAAATAGTCGGCGAGAAGAGCGTAACGGCACTTAAAACCGATAAGGGTGAGTATGAGGTATCCTGCGTGTTTGTCCTCAGAGATGCGGTAATGCCCGACAAGCTTGTTCCGGGGGTTGAGACTGACGGCGCTCACATCAAGGTAGACCTTAATATGAAAACAAACCTGCCCGGGCTCTTCGCCTGCGGTGATATCGCAGGAAAGCCTTATCAGTACGTCAAGGCGGCAGGTCAGGGAAATGTGGCGGCTCTATCGGCTGTGACTTACCTTATGGAAAAGCAGAAAAACGGTTGACAATTATCAATTGATATAGTATTATTAAAGAGAATCCTGTCGGAATGCAGGCATGAACCTCCTCATTATCCCTTGCCTGCTCCGACACGGAATATAAAAACAAAGGAGAGATAAATATGGTAAAGGTAATAGAAAACAACAATATTGAGGCTGTAAAGGCTTCCGAGTACGCAGTGGTTGACTTTAACGCAACATGGTGCGGTCCGTGCAGAATGCTTGCACCTGTGATCGAGGAGCTTGCAGAGGAGCTTGATGATGTGGAGTTCTTCTCCTGCGATGTTGACGAGAACGATGAATGTGCAGTTCAGTTCGGTATACAGAGTATTCCTGCTGTGGGTGTTTTCAAGAACGGAGAGCTTGTTGATATGACTGTAGGCTTCAGACCTAAAGAGGCTATGAAGGCATTTATCCTTTCAAAGAAATAAGACAAGACGGTGAGACATAATGGACAAAAAGTACGAGCCTATCAGGCTTTGCAATCAGCTTTGCTTTCCGCTTTATGCGGCATCTAAAGAGATAGTCAGGCGCTACACTCCGATACTTGAGGAGCTCGGCCTGACCTACACGCAGTACATCACTATGATGGTGCTGTGGGAGCATGAGAGCATAAGCGTAAAGGAAATGGGAAAGCTTTTGTATCTCGATTCGGGTACGCTTACCCCTGTGCTCAAAAAGCTTGAGCAGAAAGGTCTGATCGTCAGGAAGCGTGACAGCGCTGACGAAAGAGTGCTGATTGCAACAATCACCGAAGAGGGCATGGCTCTGCGTGAAAGGGCGCTGGAGGTACCTGAAAAGGTTGCCTGTACGATATGTCTTTCACCTGAGGAAGCAGCCTTCCTCTACAAGACCCTGCACAAGCTGCTGGGCGACTGCGATGAATAAAACAAACCCCTTATCAGAGTTTTTTCTGACAAGGGGTATTTTTGTGTAGTTCAGGGTCTGCCCTGCGGAGGAGGTCCGCCGACACCGTTCTTTTTGAGCACAAGCTTCATAAAAATCGGCATAAAGATGAATATAAGTATATAGCCAAGCACTAAGCTCAGTGCCATGCCCTTGAGCAGCATAGGTACATAGGGTATTTTAGCACCGTGACTTGTCGCATTCCTGTGTGCAAGGGTTATCATCGCAACTGTGATTATCGGAGTGTAGATAAGGTCAGAAATCAGTGACTCAAATGCTCTTGCGCCCATAGTACCCGGCTTTACGCCCACCTTTGCGTCAAGTGCATCATTAACCCTCTTCATCGGCACTAAAAAGCCGATAACAAGGCTTATCACAAGGCTGACAAGAAAGCTTATCAGAAAGCCCGGAACAGTAAACTTCCCCGAGGAAAGTATTCCTGCCAGCGATAGACAGAGGCTTAATGTCACTCCCATAAGCAGGCTCATCTGCCTGCCTATTTTTTTCATATCCATATTATTATTATTTCCTCCCGAAGCTTAGTCTCCGAAAACTATGCCGATCTCTTTTGCAGTCTTTACAAGCTGATGATCCTCGGGAACGAACTTGGTCTTTCCTGCAACCTCTTCAAGAGGATTCTCGGAAACTACCTCATTTATCATTGCAACGGCATAGCCGAATTTGTCCTTGCTGATAAGCTCAGCCGCATGAACACCGAACTTTGTAGCAAGCACTCTGTCATAAGCGCTGGGGCTTCCGCCTCTGAGCATGTGACCGGGTACGCAGACTCTTGTTTCTCTGCCTGTCATCTGCTCTATCTGGGAAGCTATCCTTGCAGTAGCAGTGCCTATGCCCTGCTCTGCTCTCTGCTTTGCTCTCTCCTTCTTCTTGAGCTTAGCCTCTGCCTTGTCGAAGGCACCCTCGGCAACTGCCATAATGGAGAAGCCCTTTGACTCTCTCTTTTCACAAGCCTCGGCCAGCTTTTCAATATCGTAGGGTATCTCGGGGATAACGATCATATCAGCACCGCCTGCGATTCCTGCATAAAGGGTCAGCCAGCCTGCCTTGTTGCCCATGATCTCGGCAACGAGGATACGTCCGTGAGAGTTTGCTGTGGAGTGCAGTCTGTCAATAACATCTGTAGCGGTGTCAACTGCGGTATGGAAGCCGAAGGTCACGCTTGTTCCCCAGATATCATTATCTATCGTTTTCGGCAGACCTATAACGTTCAGACCCTCTGTCGAGAGCAGATTTGCGGTCTTGTGAGTGCCGTTTCCTCCCAGAGTCAGCAGGCAGTCAAGCTTCTGCTTTTTGTAGGTAGCCTTCATAGCCTTGACCTTATCAACGTTGTCCTCCTCAATGACCTGCATTTTCTTGAACGGAGTTCTCTTTGTTCCGAAGATAGTTCCGCCCGTTGTAAGTATGCCCGAGAAATCGGACTGCTTCATATCCTTGCACATATTGTTTATAAGGCCGAAATAGCCGTCCTCGATGCCGACTATCTCAACGTCCTCTCCGAATTTCTCATAGCAAGCCTTAGCAACACCTCTGATAGTTGCATTAAGTCCCGGGCAGTCGCCGCCGCTGGTAAGTATTCCGATACGTCTTTTCATAGGTTTTCAAGTCCTTTCGTTATAGAATGTAGCAGTGCTATCAATATTCATCATCAGCCGAGCCTGCAAACTCGTCAGCTTCATCATCTGCGGGTGCAGGGCTTTCTTCCTCATCATCTTCGGGGATATCCTCATCATCAATGTAGCTGAATCTCATATTGCTGCGGTGATCGTCTTTTTCCTCATCAAGCTTGAACCTTGCGATCATGTTCTTGAGTATGAGCGACTGGCTTGAAAGCTCCTCAGAAGCAGAGGCCGTGCTGACAGCTGTAGATGTGTTCGCAGATACGACTGCGGAGATCTGATCTACACCTGTGTTTACCTGAGCTATAGCTCCCGACTGTGTCTCCGAAGCGTCGGAAATGTTCTTTACAAGTGCTCTTATCTGGTTTGACTTTTCAACTATCTCGCTCAGGCTCTTAGCGGTCTGCTCAGCGATCTGCGAGCCCTTTGAAACGGCTGCCGACGAATTCTCGATAAGGTCTGCGGTCTGTCTTGCAGCCTCAGCGGAACGTGATGCAAGTCGTCTTACCTCGTCGGCTACGACACCGAAGCCCTTAGAGCCCTCTCTTGCTGCCTCAACGGCTGCGTTAAGAGCAAGGATATTTGTCTGGAAGGAAATCTCATCAATTACCTTGATGATCTTAGCAATTTCATCGGACGAGGTCTTGATAGCGTTCATAGCTTTAAGCATATTCTCCATGTCCTCGTTGCAGTTATTAACTGCCTCAGTATTGTCGGAGACGATGTTGTAAGCGTTCTTTGAGTCCTCGGAGTTCTGCATGATCTGGTCTGATACATCGGAGAGTGTTGCGGACAGCTCCTCAATAGCGGAGGCCTGCTGTGTAGCACCCTGTGATACCGACTGTGAGTAATCGGAAACCTGAACAGCGCCCGAGTTTACCTGCTCAGCAGAAAGGTTGATAGATGCGAATGTATCGTTCAGTGAATCAAAGATCTCATTAAAGGTGCTCTTTATCTTAAAGAAGTCACCCTTGAAGTTGCCCTCCAGCCTGTACTGCAGATTGCCCTCGGAAATCTGTGTCAGCGAATAGGTGATAAGGCTTATATACTGTCTCAGCGAGAATACTGTCTCCTCCAGTGAGGTAGAGAGCACACCGAGCTCATCTTTAGAGTACCAAACATCTACGGGGTCTGTCAGGTTGCCCTGTGCAAGGGACCTCAGACGGTTTGTGGTGGATATAATAGGCTTTGCAAGACGTGATGCAAAGAACACTGAGAATACTACAGTCAGGATAAGAATGAGCGTGCCGATTATAAGGCCGTTTCTTACTGCCACGTTCTGCGACTCGGCAAAGTCTGCTATATCAACTGTCATAACGATCTTGCTGTTAAAGTAATCGCTCTTTACATGGTAGGTATAGTAGGTAGTATCATTATACTCATAGTGCTCGTCGCCCTCATCTGTTCCGAGGATAGCCTTAGCTGCCTCTGCCGCTTCCTTCTCGGAATCTCCGAGGTTGTAGATGTCAGCCTTTGCATTCTTTGCAGACGGCTCAACTATAACCTTGCCCTTATTGTTTATAACATACACAAAGCCCCTGCTGCCAAGCTTAAAGGAATTAAGGTCCTTTGAAAGCAGAGTTGTATCTATAGTCAGAACCGAGATACGCTCAGCGCCCGTGTCGTTTTTGCCTGTGCAGATAATAGTGAAATACTTCTTGCCGTTTATCTCATAAATATCCGAGATATAAGCCGCAGTCATTTTCTTGGCTTCCTCAAGCTGCTCCTTATCAACGCCGTCGGCAGTGCTGTCACCCGAGGATACAAGCACCTTTCCGCTGCCGTCAAGTATTGCAAGCGAAATATACTGATTGTTATTCTTTGTGAAGCTTGCCTGCAGCATATCCATTCTTGCCTGATCGTCATCTGCATTCGTGTATGCATTTGAGTCAGTGGTATTCTTCACAGAGTTCATATACATCATGATAGTATCATTGAAGTCATCGGCAGCGCTGTCTGCCATCGGCTCCATAGAAATAATGATAGACTTCTCTATCGAGTTCGAGATAAAGAAGATCATAGCTGCGCCCAGAAACGCAAATACTGCCACTGCCACAAGCACCATTGCAAGCATAACTTTTGTACGAAGTCTCTTCATATTCTCCATATCCCGAGAGGATATGTTCTCACCTCCGATAATATTCTCAAGGTCAAGACAGTCTTCCCGACCGCACAGTTTCACATATTACATAATAGTATATCACATTTGCACAAATATTTCAAGTATCACAGCAGGATTTTTTTGTATTTTTTAGCTTTTTTCGCATAGAAATATAAGAGTAGAAATTATGCAAAACACCAAAGGGAGACAATTTCAATGAATTTTTTCAAATTACTTCCAATACTGATAAGCGCCTTACTGCTCTGCTCCTGCGCAAAGACCTCTGCCGAGAGAACCGAAGCCAAGCCCTCAGACCCGAACAGACGTGAGGTAACTATCCTCGCCTACCCTTCCCTCTCGGACGGCACAGACAAAAATGCAGTAAGCTTCACTCAGCTTGAAGACGATATTAAAATGCTTAAATCCTCGGGCAATGAAACTGTTCTCGTAAATGACCTTATCCGCTTTGTAAACTATGACGGGGAGCTCCCCGAAAAGCCTGTGGTCATAACTGTTGATGATGCTAAGCTTAACTGCCTGACAAAGCTGCTTCCTCTTGCCGAAAAGTATGATGTCTGCTTCAGCGTATCACTTCGGGGGGACAAGACCGAGCACGCCTCAGACGATGCCGACCCCGAGCCCGAGCACTCATACCTTGATTGGAAGGACATTTATGCTCTGCGTGAAAGCGGACGGTTTGAGTTTACAAACGGCACCTATTCCCTCTATACCGACACAGGCAGACACGGCTGTACAAAGCTTCGCACCGAAGATGAGCATGAATACAGACGGCTTCTTTACGGAGATGTGTTCAGGCTTCAAAGGCTCTGCGATGAGTGCTGTCAGTTCAAGCCGAATGTTTTTGTCTACCCCCTCGGCTATACCGATGAGACATCAGCAGCCGTCATCTCCGAGTGCGGCTTTGAGGCAACTATGACTGTCGGCAAAGGCACTAACATCATCAAAAAGAACAGCCCCGAGTGTCTTATCGGGCTGAAAAGACAAAACAGGGCTTGACAAGAGAGGTCTCAGAGGTTATTATATAAGTACCAAAATAAAAGGAGGTCTGACTATGGACAATAATGCGATCTTTAAGATAAGCTACGGGCTTTTCGTTGTAACAGCGAGGGTCGGTGATAAGGACAACGGCTGCATCACGAACACTCTGCAGCAAGTAACATCTGAGCCTAACCGTGTGAGCATAACCGTGAACAAGGCAAACTACACCCACGATATGATAATGGAGTCTAAGAGCTTTACCGCCTCGGTGATCAGCGAGGACAGCGACTTTGAGCTTTTCAGGCATTTCGGTTTTCAGTCGGGGCGTGATACCGACAAGTTCGCAGGCTTTACCGACTGCAATCGCTCTGCAAACGGAGAGCTTTACATTACAAGGGGCGCTAATGCCTATATTTCGGGAAAGGTCTGTCAGGTAATTGATCTTGGAACGCACACAATGTTCATAGCAGATGTTACCGAAGCAGAGGTACTGAGCGATGTGCCCTCTGCGACATATACCTACTACCACGCAAACATCAAGCCCAAGCCCGACGACAAGCCTGCCGAAAAGACCGTATGGCGCTGCAGGATCTGCGGCTACATCTACGAGGGAGAGGAGCTTCCCGAGGACTATATCTGTCCGCTGTGCAAGCACCCTGCCTCCGACTTTGAGAAGGTCGAAGCAGAGCCTCACAAAGACGAGGACTCAGTTCCCGTCGGCACAACAGATGACGGCAAAACTATCTGGCGCTGTACAGTATGCGGATACGAGTATGTCGGAGATACACTTCCCGAGGATTTTGTCTGTCCCCTCTGCGGAGTACCGGCCGAGCAATTTGAAAAAGTTCAGTAGCAAAGAGACCCTGACAGAAATTCTCTGTCAGGGTCATTTTAGGCAACACCGCACGACCCCTGTGCATCAGATGCGCCGTCCAGATTTTTGTCAGATTGCCTAAATTCGACGCAGGCTTGCTGACGCAAGTCAAGGAGAATTTGG
>DGRP01000165.1 GCA_002391065.1 Ruminococcus sp. UBA4385
GATGCTTTCAACGGCTGGCAGCTGGTAAGAGAGCTTAAAGCTGCAACAGGTATGTGTGCTGCAACATCTTTCAAGCACGTTTCACCTGCGGGTGCTGCTCTCGGAAGGCCACTCAGCGAGACAGAGGCTAAGATCTACTTTGTAGATGACCTTGGAGAGCTCTCCCCTCTTGCCTGTGCATATGCAAGAGCAAGGGGCGCAGACAGAATGTCAAGCTATGGTGATTTTATTGCTCTTTCCGATGTTTGTGATGTTCCTACCGCAAAGATGATCCAGAGAGAGGTATCAGATGGTATCATCGCTCCGGGTTACACCGATGAAGCTCTTGAAATACTTAAATCCAAGAGAAAGGGCACCTATAACATCATCAAGATCGATGAGAAATATGTTCCTGCTGAGATAGAGCGCAAGCAGGTTTTCGGAGTTACCTTTGAACAGGGCAGAAATGAGCTGAAAATTGATAACGATATGCTCTCAAATATCGTTACCGATAACAAGGATATCCCCGATGACAAGAAGGCCGATCTTGTGCTTGCACTTATCACACTGAAATACACTCAGTCAAACAGTGTTTGCTACGTTAAGGACGGTCAGGCTATCGGAATAGGCGCAGGACAGCAGTCCCGTATCCACTGCACAAGACTTGCAGGAAACAAGGCTGATATCTGGTGGCTCAGACAGCACCCGAAGGTTCTCGGTCTGCAGTTCGTTGACAATATCAGAAGACCTGACAGAGATAATGCTATCGACGTTTATATTTCTGACGAACACGATGATGTTCTCGCTGACGGCGCTTGGCAGAATATTTTCAAGGTTAAGCCCGAAGTCCTCACTGACGAGGAGAAGAAAGAGTGGCTCACAAAGAACAGCGATGTATGCCTCGGCTCAGATGCGTTCTTCCCGTTTGGCGATAACATCGAAAGAGCTAAGAAAAGCGGTGTTAAGTATATCGCTGAGCCGGGCGGCTCAATAAGAGACGACCACGTTATCATGACCTGCAATAAGTACGGCATGGCAATGGCATTCACAGGAATAAGATTGTTCCATCACTGATTACAGAGAGGTATTAATTATGTTGAAGAAGATACTGGCAGGCATGATCGCTATGACCGCAATGCTCTCATTTGCATCATGCACTGAAAATGAAGATGATGACAGCAGCAAGGCAACTAAGAAAAGCACGGATTCTTCCGTTGTTGTAACTGAGGGAAGCTCATCAAAGGCTGAGGAAGAAACAACTACTACAACCACAACCGCTGCTACTGAACAGCCTACAGAGACCGAAACTACCACTACTACAACTGCAAAAACCGAAGAGCCTGAGCCTTCTACACCCGTAACTGACGGTGATGTATATGAAGAAGACGATTTCTCTTTAAGCATTGATAGTACAAAATGGATAAAGTATGATGCTGCAAGTGTAGATGGTGAGTCTGTAAAGGAGACTCTTGGTGTAGATGTTGGTTCTTTCAACACTCAGATCAACTGCTTATACACATATGTTGATGATCCTTCAACAACGTTTAATGTTGTTTCAACCTCTGTACCCGGTCTTAAACCTGATATGGATACAAGTGAGTTCATTGATTACTTCACACAGATTCTCGGAAGTGCAAGTGATAAGGTATCTGTTGAATCAACAGAATCCACAAAGGTTGGCTCTAATAATGCTATCCATCTGAAGCTTACTGTTGATACCGGAAACGGTGCAAAGATTTTAGAGGAGCAATATGATATTTTCGGTGACGGAAAAATGGTTGCAATGACATTTACGTCTTCCCCTGATAGTTCTGATGATCATGCAGCCGACTTTAAGGCTATTCTTGATTCATTGAAGATTAAATAAGGAGACCTGATTAATGAATAAAATATTAGTCCTTGCTGCGGCACTGATGATGAGTTTCTCTCTTGCAGGCTGTGCTGAAAAGATAAGCAAGAACTCAGATAGTTCAGGAAGCAGTTCAGCCTCTAAGGCTGATAAGTCTTCTTCAAAAGCAAAAAACAATTCTGAAGATGATATACTTCCTCACACTAATGACGGTAAACTGGAAAGTAATGTATTTGATTGCAGTTTATATACCTTTTCAGTTGATACCGAAAAATGGCTTATGACATCAGATGAAAGTCTTGATTGTTATCTTATGTATATCAAGGATGATAGTCAGGGCAGCTTCAACATTATCTCTACAACTGATGCTGAGATAAAGGCTGATGATCTGGCAGACTACGCTCAGATCATGAAGGATACAAATGAATCAGCAGGAAATATCACCTTTACATCTGATGAAGAAACTACTCTTGGCGGAATACCTGCATATAAGCTTTGCTTCACTCAGAAGCAGGATACGGGGGATCTGTCTACTGAACAGATGATCGCAATTAAGGATAACAATCTCTTTATTATTACATATTCGGCTGCGTCTGACTATTTTGAGCAGCTTAAAGCAGATGTTGATACTATGCTGGGATCATTTAAGATCAAATAATTTGTCCAACAGCTTTCGCAGAGCGATACAGGACTGACGAAAGGAATGATATGTATGAAAATTCTCGTTGTAGGCGGCGGCGGAAGAGAACACGCTATTATTATGAAGCTTGCTGAGTCTCCTTTGGTTGAAAAGCTCTACTGCGCTCCCGGAAACGGAGGAATATCACGATATGCTGAATGCTTTGATGTTTCTGCAACAGATATTGACGGAATGGTAAAGCTTGCTAAAGAACTAAAGGTTGATATGGTAGCAGTTGCCCCCGATGACCCCCTGGTTCTCGGAATGGTTGATGCTATGAGAGCAGAAGGCTTTATGACCTTTGGCCCGACTAAAGATGCTGCTATTATTGAGGGCTCTAAAGTATTTTCCAAGGAGCTTATGAAAAAGTATAAGATACCTACAGCAGGCTATGAAGTATTTACAGACAGCGAGGCTGCAATCAAGTACGTTAAAGAGCAGAACAGCTATCCTACAGTTATCAAAGCTGACGGCCTTGCACTTGGAAAAGGTGTTATACTTGCTGAAAACGAAGAAGATGCAGTTGCAGCAATTCACTCCATGATTGATGATAAGCAGTTCGGAGAAAGCAGCTCAACTATTGTAATTGAAGAGTTCCTGACAGGTCCTGAGGTTTCTGTTCTTTCATTTACAGACGGAAAAACTATCGTTCCGATGATCTCTTCAATGGATCACAAGAGAGCACTCGACGGCGATAAAGGATTGAATACAGGCGGAATGGGTACTGTGTCTCCTAACCCTTACTATACTGATGAGGTTGCTAAAGAGTGTATGGAGAAGATTTTCCTGCCGACTATGAATGCAATGAACAAGGAAGGCAGAACCTTTGAAGGCTGTCTGTACTTTGGCTTGATGATTACACCAAAAGGACCTAAGGTTATTGAATACAACTGCCGTTTTGGTGATCCTGAAACTCAGGTTGTTCTTCCAATGCTTGAGGGTGACCTTTGTGAGATATTCAAAGCAATATATGAGCACAAGCTCTCAGATGTAAAGATCGGCTGGAAGTCAGGCTCATGTGCTTGTGTAGTTATGGCAAGCGGCGGATACCCTGTTAAATACGATAAAGGAATTGAAATCGATGGCCTTGATGACAAGGGACAGGTCGATGGCGCATTTGTTTACCATGCAGGTACAAAGGTATCTGACGGAAAATTCCTGACATCAGGTGGCAGAGTTCTTGGTGTAACCTGCAACGCATATACACTGCAGGGTGCGCTTGATAAGTCCTATGAAGCGGTATCAAAGATAAGCTTCAAGGGTGCTCACTTCAGAAAGGACATCGGACAGAGAGCTCTTAAAGCTAAAACTTCCGATCCGCTTGATCTTGATTACAAAGAGGATATGGAAAACTATATTGAAGAAAACGGAGTTTATCTCCGACAGTAAGATAAAAGCTCCTGCGAAATTTCGCAGGAGCTTTCAGTCTGTCGATAAACTCAAAATAGTGCAGATTTTGCCTCGTCAGGTCTGTACATTCGTACAGACAGACTCGGCTGGAGTGAGGGGAGATGGGGCTTCGCCCCATTTGCCCCACTGGGGCTATCGCCCCAGAACCCTTTTAAAAGAACTTTTGCAACAAGCAGACGGCAGGAATTACTCCTGCCGTTTTGTTA
>DGRP01000090.1 GCA_002391065.1 Ruminococcus sp. UBA4385
CGTTCAGTCGCTGATGGTTATTATGAACATTCAAACACATGGCTGCGTGAATCAACAACGGTTGTTGATTCGGGTACGGCTATGACTCCGTTTGCACTCAAGACCGCTGAGCAGACAGACCCGAACATTACCCCCGACAGGAACTATGAGACTACTATCACATCAAGCGGAAAGATTTATTCAGATGTTGAAAGATCGCTCAGTCATTTTTCAGTTACTTCAAAGCTTCCTGACGGCTTAGTGCCCGATGCTGACTGGCTTGCTAAGCTTACAGATTCGTTTGAGTTCAGCGGTGTGCTCCAGGGTACGGGTGAGAGCATTGATAAGAAGTTTGTGCTCGATAATAATATCGTGTCCTTCTATTATGACAAGAATAACGGCACAATTACGGCTGAGTTCAATTTTGAGGGTGTAGCTCTTAACGGAAGTGCTGACACCACTGTTAAGTTTAATTATCCTGCATACATAAGTGCATCGAGGATACTTGCAACAGGCGATAAGCAGAACGCTTACACTGCCGAGACCTATACCACGGTTCTTGACGCAAACGTAAGACTGAGCGCTGAGCAGAACAAGTCTCTTGTTATCAGCCAGTATACGGATACACCTGCGTCAAAATCCTCAGCAACACGTACTATCCCTGCAAGCGGCTCTATCGAGCAGAATGTTACTACCAAAAAGGTTAAGAGCGCCTATACCGACTGGCTGTATGATAACAGCACTGAGGTTGATGGAAGAAACACCTCTCACCTTGATGAAACAACAGGCAGAATGACCTCTGAATACAGCTATGAGCTGCTGTTCAGAAGAGTTGCCGCTGAGAATGAAACACTCACAGACCCTATGATCGTTGATGTTATCGAGGGTCTTAAAAGCTCTGCATGGAAGGGCTCGGTAAGGAGCATTACATTTGGAGATAAATATTATCCCGATGATGTGTTTACACCTCATGTATACTATCTGACAAATGACAAAGCAACAGGTGATCCTGATGATAATTATTCTAACACAGTTGATTATATCAACGGTGCTATAAATGATTTCCGTTCCTATGAAAACCACAGTGCTATCTCCGAGGATACGCTGAAAGAGAGATATAATACACTTAAACAAAAGATTAAAAATCCGAACGACGGCTGGAAATCTGCTGTAAATACAAACGGAGTGTGGACACCCGAGGCAGGAGATGCGGATAATATCTTCGCCGTGGCTGTTATTTATGAGGGAAGCCTCAATGTTTCCGAGCAAGGTGTCTATGATATGAAGGCTGACCTCAACATGGACGCACCTGCTCTGGTAGATGAATCAGATGCTGAAACAAAAAATAACAGAGCAACCTATAATGAGGTTCACGGCTTTGCGCTGAGAACAGACGCCAGTGACAGTACCGGTGCGGTTTATTCGGGAAGTAACAGAACGCTCGTTATCCTGAGACATACCGTAGAGCTTGTAAAGGTAAGCTCCAAGACGCAGAAGAGACTTACAGGAGCGAAATTCTCGATTTATACCGATGCTCAGGCAGATGACGATAAACTTGTAAAATACTGGCCTGACCAGAAGTCCACTGTGCCAAGTGTTATGAAGGATATGCCGGTTGACAGCGGCGGAACGCTGGAGCTGAACCTCTCGCCCGGTATTTACTACTACAAGGAGACACAAGCGCCTCAGGGCTATATTGCCGATGATAATCTTTACAGGTTCAGAGTTGTTTCGGATTCAAATGCGGTATACTATTATACTGTTGACCTTAAAGATCTGGCTGCTGTGCAGAATGAGTACTTTGTTATCAATAACGAAGAGTACCTAATCTATAAGAACTCTGTTTACGCCGGGAAAAAATTTGTTGACAGCAGTAAGGACTTCCACATTTATGACAGTGACGGAAATACTGTAACCGATTTTGTCAGAGTCGGCAGCGAGTACAGCTACAATAATCAGGCTGCTGATAATGAAAAGACCTCTGAAGTTAAGGTGAACAGCGATGGTCTGGTGAGCATTAAGGATCTTCCTGCGGGAACATACTTGTTTGCTACTACGCCCGACGATGCTGACGGATATTACTTCTCGGTGCCTGATAAGGGTCAGGTCGCTCTGAGGGTAATGCAGAAGTCTATCATTACCAATGTTACCTATAATCTTTTTGAAAAGACGGGCAGCGGAATAGCTGCAAATGATGAGCGTGTATACTTCACTACTTCGGGCGGAGCTTACAATCGTATAGCTTCTCCGACAGCGGAAGAACAGAAAGATGAAAAAGCTAATATAAAGCCGACAGCTAACGGCCATGTTGTTATTAACAACCTTGACCCCACTAAGGAGTATTATCTGGTTATCGTTTCATCACCTGAGGGCTTTAAGCGCTCAAATCAGTCTGTTATGGATATAAGCAAAACTGCTTCTATCGACAAGTATGCCGCTGAGCAGCTTGAGTACACAGGCAGGATAATCGTTGAAGATGATCCTATTGAGGTTGCAAGTGCAAGCTTCGTTAAGGTTGACGGCACTATGATCGGCGGTGCGCCTGCAGGTGCAAACGGTGTTGCTCTTAACGGTGCGGAGTATGAGATGTATGTCTATGAAAGTGACGGCTCGCAGTCGAAGGTTTATTTCCTGTTTGATGTTACTTCTACTTCAAAGAACTACAGATATATGGGCACTGAGGGTAAAACAGGCTGGACATCGACTCTTACAAGTGATAATACAGAAGAAAGCATAAACGGAAGAATTACTGTTACAGGTCTGCCTTACGGAACATATTATGTAAAGGAGACAAAGGCTCCAAGCGGTTTTGAACTCAGCGATAAGAAGTATTATTTCCGTGTATCTGCTATGACGATAGATGATAACAAGCAGGTAATTTTCGACACGGAAAATGCTGATAAGAGCATGCTTGAGCTCAGTGACGATGAGGTGCTCAGCAGTATCATTTTTGAAAAGCACGATTACCGTGACAGCTCGAAGCTCCTTGAAAATGCGGGCTACAGTCTGTATATGCTCAAGAGCAGGACTGATGCAGGCGCTGACGAAAGCCTCACAGATGCGGAGGAGTACCGTGCTCTCGCAGAAAATGCTGTGGATAAGGCTAAGGGCAATACCGAGGCTGATGAATTCAAGAAATACTGGAGCTTAGTTGCTTCGGATTATACCGATTCAACGGGCGAAATAGAGTTCAGCGGCCTTGCTTACGGTGTGTATCTCGTTTATGAGAGCCGTGCGCCTATAGGCTATACATGGAATAATGATAAGGATAAGTGGTCCGCATGGACTACTATGAATGAGACTAAGGTACGGAGTCAGATAATTGAGATCAATCAGAAAACTGTTTCCGATAACTCCGTAACAAAGACTGTCAGAACAACAGATGAAAGCGGAAACGAGGTTCTCTCTCAGGAAACAACCTATTATCCGTTTAACATCAGCCACAGCGATGACAGACAGCTCGGTGAGGCAAGACTTATAAAAACAAGCAGCGGAGATTCTCAGCCGCTTGCTGACGGAAGCTTCACTCTGTATAAGGTTGTATTTACCGATGCTGAGATCAATGATTATCTGAAGGATAAGGTCGGTCTTACGGCTGAGGAGATCGGGGCTTTGTCAGAAGATGAGAGAAAAACTTATGTTGAGCAGATGACTGCCGCTGATGTTGACGTCACAAAGCACGTTGTTGACGGCAGGGCAGTTCAGGGTCAGGATAAGGTGATCGAGCAGGGGCTTAGCTCGGGCTATGATGCTTCAAAGGGCTCGACGGCTACGGTAAGCGGCCTTGAATGGGGAGTATATTACTTCCTTGAGACAAAAGCGCCTTCGGGCTACCAGAGAGACAGAACACCGTATCTGTTCAATGTTGATCTCAGCACTGTAGGTGCAACTATTGAGGTCAATATGGCTGATGATAAGATCTTCGGAGAGGTTTGGCTGTATAAGCAGGATAAGGATACTATTTCCGATTCAGACAAACGGCACCTAAAGCTCTTCGGGGCGCAGTTTGAGCTTTATGACAGCGATGACGAGAAGATAGAGTCAGTGCCGAGACTTCGTCTGGGAGGACTTACTTGGAATGACGGCACAAGCCATTCAAACGAAAGAAAGGAATTCCTTGTAAAAGAATTTACTGTGCTGAGCGATACTCAGATACAGTTTGTGATAACCGACGACGGTGAGACTAACTATACTGTAACTGTAACTTATGAGAAAACTGCTGACGGAAAAATCGCAGATATTATTGCTGATGAAAACTTTAATTCAAATTACAGACCTCATTTCAGTGATCCTAGTGGTACTTATGATGATAACGGTACTCCGAAAACGTATAAAGACGATCTCAGGCTGGCTTACTATGCTGTGAGATATGATGACGGCAAGTTATGTGTTTATGACAACAGCACAGGAAAGTACAGGCAGGCTGATGTAATTGAGATCGGGGCTGTTACCACAACATACGTTACTGCCGATGAGGGCGGCCGACTTAATGTGCGCGGCCTTGACTGGGGCTCGTATTACTTCCGTGAGACTGTTCCGCCTGCCGGATACGGTCTGTCAGAAGATGTGCTGTTCTCGGTTAATGCCTTCAACTGCGAGAACCAGTTCCTGCAGTGCGAGGACCCCAAGGCGCAGGCGGCTATCATAATTGATAAGGTGATACCCGATAAGGATTACTTTAAGGCATACGGAGAGCCTACCTTCATGTTTAAGGTGACGGGTCTTGAAGCAACAACCCAGACCGATGACGTTGTTTACACCAAGGGCGAAACCTCGTATAAGAAGAACGGTCAGAGCTACATTGTCTCTATCCACATGACCGATACAAAGGGCTCGGCACTGCTGAATGTGCCCGAGGGTCAGTATTTGATAGAGGAGCTCCCAGTGTCAAGATATGAGTGTACAGGTCTGAGTCTTATAAGAGGTAAAAATGGTGAAATTGTCGAAAATAAGGCTGTGAATATCAATTCGCCGACCTCGGATAAGGTGGCTGACACTGCGAAGCATGAAATCAAGACAAACTTCACTGCCTTCTGTGACCTTAAAAAGAGCACAAATGACCCTGTAGATGAAATACTCACCTTCCACGTTGAGTATAAGAACGAAATCAAGCGCTATGATAATTTCAGTGAGGTCGCTTATGCGGATAACCGTATACCCGGGCAGGAGTATGTAACCTCGTTCAAGCCGATATACACTCCGCTTATTCCTCAGAACAGCTATGTGACAAGCGAGGGAAAATACACCTACACGATAGACATCGCACAGGCGCTGAATAATGATAACTTCAATGTAGTGCTCACATACAATACGGGCAATACAAAGGAGCTCACAAATATTACTGAGCTTGATAATAATATCAAGTTCAAGACGGGTGCATCTTCGCCGTTCTCAGACGTGCAGTTTGTAGACAATAAGCTGATACTCACAATGACGGAAGTGCCCTCTGCGCTGGCAGGGCAGACCTTCTCGCTTAATGTGGGCTATGCGCAAGGCGGTCTTAGCGTATACGATACAAATAACACCGATATGATAAGGGGCTCGCTGAGCCTGACCTTCGGTGAGCTTGTAACCGACAAGACCAAGCGTGTGATACTAAAGAACGATTCAAGCAACCGTTCGGTATTCGGCTTGGACGCTGACGCAAAGACGGCTGAGGAGATCACCTACACCAAGCCTGCAAATGACCCTGAGAACATCACGGCAAATCCTTCTGCGTTCCCGACGCTTAACGTCGATAAAGACTATACCTTCAAATACTGGTATCTGCTGGGCAATGACGGCAGACCCGTATATGATACCTCGGGCAAGCTTGTAACGTTTGAGGAGGAAGAGGATATAAAGACATATATCTTCGGTGACAGCGCACCGTCAGGTGTAACGCTTGCCGCTGACAGCCCGTTCAACCACCCTGATAAGATTAATACATTTACTCTGCAGGCTGAGGTTGAGGAGAATAAGCTGCCGCAGGCTATGCTGCTGCCGGGTACACAAGTGCGAGATAAAATGATAGCACTTGCGGGAGATAAAGACAATGTTATTCAGTTTATCCGCGGAAATACAATCCCTTCGGATATAAAGAATGACAAATCGCATATTATTTCCGTATCCGTAAATGCCAAATCAACAGATGAAACAGCGGCAAAATTAGCGGCAACTTATCCTGTTCATGTTTATATTTGGTTTGATTCCGAAACCGGAATAATGTATTGGGGCAGTGATGAGAAGAATCCTTATATGAATCCGGAAAGCTCATATATGTTTACGAAAAATACAGCAGTTGGTAGAACTCCAAGCGGTAGTTTCCAAAATCTTACTAAATTTGAAGTGAATTGGAATGCCTCTCTTGTCACTACTTTTGAAAATATGTTCCATTCGTGTATAAGTTTAGTAGATGCAACTAATACATACCAATATAAAGAAAATGAAAAAGTATCACCTTTAAGAATTAAAGCTATGTTCCAAGGCTGTGATGAATTAGAAAGTTGTTCGATTCTAAACAACTTGTCTTTTGAAAATATGAATACAGATGCTGAAGTATACAAGGCTATTTTCTATGGAAATTCAAGTTTATCCCCAACAAAAATGGTTCCTATTATTAAGACTTGGGATTTGAGCCAAATGTATGACATTGTAAGAACAAGTAATTCAAATAGAAATATTTGTTTATTGAGTGGTGCTACACAAATGAATTGCAGTCCTGCTAAGTATTCATATCATAATGGATATGCTCAGATGAACAATAAGACAGGTACTCTGTACCAGTGTAAAGGGCATAAAATACTCATTACAGGAACAGGAGATTGGGGCGCTTGGTATGTTCCCGATAGTAGTATTGCAGACGATAAGGTTTATGGCTATACAGATAATTGAATAGCATATTCCCCCAGCCCACAGGCTCACCCCTGTGGGCTCCTTTTTGCCATACCCACAAAAAACCGCCCCGAAAAAAATCGGGGCGGTTTCATTATGCTTTTATTCAGTAGGGAAGCTTGTGTGTGCAAAGGTAGTCCAAGCGTCTTTGTAGTCCGTGTAGGCTGCGCTTGTGTTCGGGTCAATGGTCTGCACTGACTCGGAATAAACGTAAATGTCATGGGCTTCTGCCTTAGTGCCGCTTGCGTAGTTCATTTTTACCCACGTCAGCAGGGCTGCGGTGTCCTTCTCGGGCTTGACAGCCTGAGTGTAATAGTAGTAGCCATCTGCCGCATTGTACACCCAGTTGTCGGGAAGGTGTTTGACGTAAGAATTATCCGCACCGGGGTCGGCAGGATAGTAACTAGTGCTATCCGTCGGGTAGACATCGGGGTCATCGTGCGAGAAGTAAGCTATCTTCTCAAACTTTGAATCCGAGAATTCAAGCCTTGCCCTCACATAACAGGGGATAGTACCCGTATTCGTGATCTTGACTACCTTTTTGTAGGGTTTTGTCTGGTCGGGCGGAGTGAAGCTTTCGGTGATAGTAATGCTATCCTCACCGACATTCACAATGTTGGGCTTTTCGTCTTTATCCGCAAAATACGCATAGGCGGAGAAGCTCATCACAGCCGCTATCCCAAGCGAGCCCCATAGGGTAACAAGCTTTTTCTTTCGGGTCATGACTGCCTTTCCTCCTTATTTGAAATGACATTATACAGCTTTTCAAGGTCAGCCTTATTATACTGGCTTTCCTTAGTGCCCTTGTTCTCAAGAGTGATTTCAAGCGAATCTTTCTGCACCGTGTAGGCTCTTATCGTCACCTGACTTACAGTATCGCCTGTGATGTCCTCATCGACCATACTGCGCAGCCTGAGGTCGGTAAAAATAGGAACGGTCTGAGAATCGGGCTCAACAAAGGCGCTGTACCCGAACAGATAGGTGTTGTAGGTGCCGTCCATATATCCCGACTTGTTAGTGTAGACCTTTTCGATCTCGGTCTGCTTCAGATAAACCCAACCTGCCGCCGCAGAGGGGGTATCGGTCGGGGCGTTGAAGTGTATTTCCCCGTACTTGGAGTCAGGGTCGCCCTCGTGAGTGACGGTATTGTTTCCGTCAGCCAGCAGGTCGAAAATCTCAGCCGTCTGAATATAATCAGCCGCAGCGGCCGTATCAGCAGTTTTACCTGCAGGCAGAATTCTCTGACCGTTTTTATCAAGGAGCGTAGTCTTCATACACGGCACCGAGACCTCAACAAAAAAAATCTGAGGAACGCTGCCTGTGTTCTTAACATAAGGCTCCTTCTGAATTATCTGACCTGCTGCCAGCACCTGATCGGGCTTAAAGCTCTCGGAGATCACAAGCTCAACCTCTGCAATTTCAAAGCTGTTGTCAGCGGAATCGCTGCTTGTCAGAAATGCAGCCGTAGTCCCGACAATGACAATTGCAGCAAGGCTTGCAATAAAAGCGCCTTTTTTAAGCTTCTTTTTGTTCACTTGCAGTCTCCTCCTTCTTTTTAGTCTTATCAGGGATAAAGCTTATCGCCAGCAGTGAGGCTATCACGCACACAGCTATAATAATACCTCTCTTTGTCTGAAAAAAGCTGAAAACTCTTCCTATAAAAGGGATAACAAAAACAGTTTTCCCGATATAGTTCTTCTTCGTAACCGGGGAGACGTCATCGGCATTGTTTGCATCGCCTCTTGTGGTGTACTCACCGTTACCGATCTTCACAACCCTGTGTGTAACGAGCAGCTTCTCGCCCATACTGAACGAAATAACATCTCCGACCTTTACGGCTGAAAGCTCCGTATTCCTGTTCACGAAGCACACACTCCCGACAGGTATCGCAGGCTCCATTGAGCCCGTAGTAACGATATAAGGCCGTATCTTCATAACAAACAGCACCGACAAGGCAACTGCCGCCAGTATTACAACCGTCATCAGAAACGATATTACACCCTTGACACCCTTTTTAAGCCATTTCAGGGCTTTTCTCAGCCTCAGCCCTGAAGATGCTTCCATACGTTCTCCGCCTTAGTGTCCGTCTCGGTCGGCGATTTAAGGTAATTGTTCTGAATAGCATAAGCCTTGATTTTTATATGCTGAGTGCTGCCCTCAAGCCCCTGTTTCTCACGGGCATTTATGAAAATGACCTCATTAAACAGCGGATTAGTGGTTCTGTCTCCCGAGGGGAGCACTTTCATTGTGTCGCCCTCATTATCGCCTGTATATGCATAAAGATAGGTATAGCTTTTTACCTTGCCGTTTTTGGTGTTCTCCTTAGGATAGTTCTCCATAAGGTGCCAGCCTGAGTTTACTGTCTGTACTTTTGTGTTTTCTGTATTATAATAGCCGTTACTGTCAATAAACCTGAACAGCGGAGCAGTCTTTGTTCCAAGGCTCTTACCCTTATCGGTATTATTGTTGTCCTCGACAACATATTCTCCCGCAGGCACCTCGACCTCCATAAACACATAAGCCGAGGTTTCATCAACATTCACAATGTACGGGTCTTTTTTGACCTTCTCCTCGGGAACGATAGGGTGGTCGGGCTTCCAGTTAGGCTCAATGATTTTGATTTTCAATTTTGAAGCCACAAAAGCATTCGTGACCGTATCAGTGCTTGTGAAAAAGGCTGCGATTCCGGCTATAACTGCAATAGATGCCAATGCCGCAGCAAAGATCCTGATTTTTTTTCTGTTCATCCCGATCCTCCTTACTATATAAGTCTAATTAAGAATATTATACCATATTTACTAACAAAAATCAATAGCAAAATACCGAAAAATGCAGACGACAAAGCGCCTGCATTTTTATAGGAGGTAATTTTACTTACTTATTTTCTTGAGTATGTAGACCGCATCGGTGACATTTACCTTTTTGTCGCCGTTGTAGTCTGCTCTGGTGAGCTGAGCGCCCGAGAGCTTCGATCTGCCCGATGAGTAGCGCATTATAAGCAGTGCATCGGTAACAGTGAGCTTGCCGTTGCCGTCTGTGTCACCCTTGACTGTAGCTGCTGCCGCTGCCGCCTGAACATTCATCGTGATAGTGTATACAGATGACGTTCCGTTCACCGCTGTACAGATTACACGGAAAACGTTCTTTCCCGTCTTTACTGTGACCTTACCATAGCCCGAAACATCAGCCTCGTCAACTGTGGAGACAGCATATATCTCAGCCGAGGTTGTGCCTGCAGGCAAAGTTACGGTGTAGTTGTAGGTGCTCTTGCTGAAGGCAGGTGAAAGATTAGCGCCGATGACCTTCAGGGTTTTCAGGGTGCTGTTAGAGCTTCCGCTGTCCGAGGGCTTCGGGCAGGCTGTGTCGGGCATATTGTTGTATATCGGGATAAGGAACTCCATAGCACTGCTCTTTATCTCGTCCGAGTACGCATTTTTAAGGCTGATAGCCTCGGTAGCCTGACCGTTCACGCAGGTCATGTACTGGTGGTAGTAGTAGCCGTTGCCGCCGTCTGTCATATCAAACTTCTGGAGATAGAGAGTGTTCTGAGCTTTGGTGATATATCCGCTTCCGACGAAAATTGCTCCGCCGAGTATAGATTTATACTGATTAGTCCAGGGAAGCATAAGGTCGGAATTGTAGGTCTTTGCATACTTTGCGCCCATAGCCTGAGCGTCCATTGTTGAGGTAGCATAAGCGTTGATGTCAAAGAAATTGAAGTAGCCCTCATATCCGGGGACAGTTCCCAATGACTGCGGAGCACCGTAAGTGCCCTGTTCGTTCAGTGCCCTTGAAGCAAGGTGATAGGGCGATACTCCCGAAAGCTTAGCGGCTTCCATAAAGGTAGCTGAGTAGGACTTTACAGCGCCTGTATCGGGGCAGGTGTAGCTGCCGCCCATAAATGTGCCCGAGAGGATCTTTTTTACGCCTGCCTCAGTCTGATATGCGGGGTTATAGGACTGGTTTTCAAACATGAAGATATAGGTGTCATTTATGAAGTTCCTCGGATCCATATAGTGCATGATGATAGCCTTTGATGCAGCCTGCCAGTACCAGCCGTCAAGACCGTACCAGTAGCCCTCATCATAGTTGTAAGCGCCCTTCTCCATTGACTTCCATGAGTCGGGAGCGCTGTCATATATAAGGTTGCGCCCGAGGACACATTCCTCTGCAACGGCGGTGTTCCAGTTTATGCCGAGCTTCTGCGCTGTGAACTTCCAGTTCGGATGCAGTGAGTGCATAGTTCTGAGGTAGGGCTTGTAGCTCTCCGGGAAGCCCTGCTGTGTCATGTATGTCTCAAAGTCGGAGCTTGATGCCGCCGCTGTGCTTGCAGTACTGCCTGATGCGCCTGACGCTGTACTGCCGGCGGTGCTTGTCACCTGTATGTAGTTTGATGCACAGTAGCCCGAAATGTTCCCGGCGGTGATCTTGTACCACACTCCGCCGTCGGAAGCCTTAGCCGAGCCTGTGATCGTAACCGTAGTGCCGTTCCTGATAGTGCCGACTATACTGTAGCCGGTTCCTGCTCCGGAGCGTACATTTAATAGATCCGCAGTACACTTTCCGCTCTGGTTTGCGGCAAAAACGCCGACCGCCCCGTAAATACTCATCACAGTGAGCATTACGAGTGCCGTCAGCAGAGACATATATTTTCTGCTCATTTTACACCTCTCCGAATTTTGCGTTATCCTTTTTTTACACAAGCCTTCTGTACGTTTTTTTGTATGCTGTACAAAAGATTACACTTATTATAATCTCTTTTTTTCGACTTGTCAACTGTGACTTTGTTCACAAAGAATTTACATTTCGATTTTCTGTAAAATTTTTGATTTATTACAATTTGATTACAATACATTTTGTGGCTGTCCCGTTTTTTACCCATATATCTAGTGATTGGAAGGCTCGGTTGGTAAAATATCCAAATATTCAGCGGATTTTTCGTTAGTTTTGCTCTTGACGAATAAGATAATATAATGTATACTTTTAATTGCTGAATGTGAAGTTTTTTGGACTATTGTGTAAAAAGTACGAATTTTTGTTCTTTTACAGTCGGCGAAATAATGATTATAATTTTTAACTTAATCGAAAATAAATACAAATGTTCGTTTTCTTGGACATTTTAATTTTCGGAAAAGGGGGATAAAGATGAAAAGACTGAAAGTATGCAGACCTGCGCTTGCGGCATCAACTGCATTCCTGATGATCTCATCAATAGTATCTATGGCGGCTTCTGCCTCGGGAACGAATGAGATCAAGCTGAGCAGCGATAAGATATCCGCAAATGTTGGTGATACAATAAATGTGACTGCATCTATTGCACCTGACAAGGCAGGTGTGGCTGGCTTTACGCTTGATCTACATTTCGACCCCAAGGACGTAAGCGTTTATATCCCGACTGAGGACGAGCTCAGCAGCAAATACGATCTGTCGGGAAGCTTTACTGTAATTACAAACTACAGTGCTTCTGACAGCTATGTAAAGATAGTCGGAGCAAACCTCAAGGGTCAGAATGTCAAGAGCGAGAGCGATATTGCGCTTGCTACATTTACTGTAAAGGATACTACTGACGGAAAGGCTGACTTCTGGGTTGAGGTGGAGACACTTATCACTGAAAGCGGTGAGGATTATGTTTCCGCAAACTATTCTGCGCCGACACAGCAGAAGCCTGTAGCGGTTTCCGTTGCAGATGCAGGAAAGGCTCAGGAAGAGGAGAAGACCAGTCTTAAAGAAGAGGTGGACAAGCTCCGTGAGGAGGCAGGTCTTACTGATGAGGAAGAGGGAGAGAAGAAAAACTATGTAGTTTCCTCGCCTGACGCTGAGACCTTCTCAAAGCAGCAGGGAGATAAGATCAATTATGTAGTAAGTACTCCCGACAGCACAGCCTCGAATGATACAACTCAGGCAGTAACAGATGATACACAGGCTGTTCCCGAAACGGATAAGACTCAGCCTGTATCTGAGACTCAGCCTGTTCAGAACGAGCAGCAGGAGACTGTTGTTCAGCAGCCTGTCAATATGAACGAGACAGCAGATGCGCTTTTCAAGTATGTTGCAGGAGCATCGGGCTTTGCAAGCGAGCAGACAGTTCAGTACAATTTCAGACTGTCTGAGGCAAATATCGACTATTCACAGCTTTACAATATCAATGTGAATGTAAAGACCACAGGTCAGGTCGGCGGAGCAGTTGGCGCTCTTAAAAACGGCGAGTGGGTAAGCGAGATTGCAAGAACCTACGAGGCAGGAGAGACAGTATGGTCTTACGATAATGTTGACCCGAACACAACAAGTGATCAGGTATTTGTTCAGCTTTATACAATGAGCCCGAACACTTCGTTTGAGATTGAGTCTATCGACATTATCAATGTTAATACCTATGAGACCGCAGCGCATATCACAACAGGCGGAGAATCCGAGGGTCTGACAGGGCTGTCGGGAGATCAGCTTATCGAGGCTGGCATTGTGGGTGAAACTGAGGTTGTAGCAAACCAGCCTGCGACAATCGCTGTAAATGTCGGAGAGGCAACTCCGAGCGCTGTTGAGAACAAGGGCTCTGAAGCAGTTCTTAATGAGGATAACGAAACTGCAGGCAATACAGCTGATACAGCAGAGGAGCAGAAGACTGTTCCTGTAAGCAATGACAATGCCGCAGAGAATACTGCCGATAACAATACAACAGGTAACAACACCGCAGATAATGCAGTTCAGCCGACAGTTGATGACACAAAAACATCAGCACAGCCGAGCGTTATCACAAATTCACAAAGTGCAGTCGAGACTGAGGCCAAGGTAGCAGAAATGGAGACCTCGGCAGCAGAAAAGCCTGTTGCAGCAAACAAGACTAATCCGAATACCGGTCTGTCTATCGCATTCAGAATCCTGACGGTAGCAGCCCTGGGAGAGATTCTTTTTTCACTCTTCATCATTTTTTATAACAGATACCTGTATAAAGATGATGAGGAATGACCTTAGCAGAAGGTCAGTTGTGAGAGACGGTAAGCGAAAGAAATATTGCAGCTGTCTCAAGCAGCAAAACGATTAACTTAAAATGTCCGAGGTGAATAACCTCGGACATTTTAGTTTGCAAGCAGGGAAAACCCTGCACCGCCACGCGTCGTACCTTTGTTTGAAACTTTTTTTCCTTGAACGCGGAGCGAAATAGTGGTAACAAAAACAAAAAAGAAAAAAAGGAGAACAACAAACACTCCAAACCCCATAAACCACCCGAGCGCCTGCGAAGCAGGCTGCTCAAGGGTGGAGGCATAAGAAAGAAAACCACTAGAGGATAGCACACCAAGAAGGGGAAGTCACGTCACCAGACGTGAC
>DGRP01000073.1:0-5917 GCA_002391065.1 Ruminococcus sp. UBA4385
TGCCCAGCACAAGTGTGTTGTACCTCTCAAACAGCCTCTGCTCAGCGTAAAAGTCGAACAATCCCAGACACTCGAGATGTTCTTTGTTATCTTTTTCTATGTATTTATATAGCACTTCCGGTGCGTTGCCTGTGAACAGCACCACTGTGCCGCTGTCGATCAATGCCTTCAGCCTGTCACCATAGGGCTTGAGGCATTTTATTATTTTTTCCTGGCTTCTTTCGGAACAGGCACCCATATATATCATATCGGGGCTGCCTGAAGCAAAGGCAGGTACATCATTCAGCGAGGTGCTGATGAACTGTGCATCGGGAAGGCATTTTTCCAGATACCTGATGTTGCCAAGATCACCGAAAAGGTTGCACTGTTCAGGATATAGCACTTCGATCTGCATTGTTCATCATTTCCTTTACTTTTGCTTTTACAGTGTCCTTATAGCTATCCATATACATATTAAACAGAATGTAGATGTTTTTGGTATTGCTAAGCTCCAGCAGCTGTGCTGCATCACTTTCAAGCTCGGTGGTTTTTATCTTGTCCTCCGGTACACCTGCTATAAGCAGGCTCAGATGCAGGTCATGGGCACGTTTGCCTGCAATTATTATCTGCTTGATATTATCCCCGGCAAGCACATCAAAATCGACCTCATAGTACCACGCAGTATTTTCGGAGGATTCCTTTTTGTCAAAAAAGCCGTCCCACAAAAGTACGACCGATGTGTCGGGGCTATCCTTTACCACGCTGATCGAGCGGGAGCAGGCTATGGGGTTGTATCCTTTTGCCATTATGCACCTGAGAGTGCGCCCGTTGATCTCATCTATCTCATATCTTGACCTGACTACCTCTATCTTTTTGAATGAAGCTCTCAGCTTATCCTCACTCAGTCCGAATGTTCGCAGTGCTGTGATAGCAGCCAAAGCGTTATAAAGACTTATAATGCTTTCACAGGGGACATCATAGTTTTCTCGGACTCCCTTATTCATCAGCGTTATGCTGCTGTGCCCGTTGCCTGTCCGAACTGCCGATATCATCTCAACATCAGCCTTTGGCGAACAGAAGCTGCACTTTGAACAATGGGCTTTGCCTATATGGTTATAGTGGAGGTAATCATATTCGAGCGGTGAGCCGCACAGGGGACAAACAGTTATATCATGCACTATGTTGAACGACGGCTGCTCGCCCTCCAGGGGCTGCATTGCGAAATATGTCCGCTTGTTATCCTTTTTGAGTGATGAACTTATAAGATCGTCTGCGTTGAGAATAAGATGCGTCCTGTCAGGGATACTGCCCTCAAGAATATCAAAAATGTACTCAACGTGTGCATTTCTCCTATAGGAGTCACGGGTCAGGTTTGTGGCCACAAGTAGATCAGGCTCAATATATGGGTAGATCTTTGCAGCGCTGCGCTCATCTATTTCCAAAATGCAGTATTTCTTTTTTGCTTTGCCGGAAAGTGTGCTGTCCTTCAGAAGAGCTGCACTGATACCGGTATCGACATTTCCGCCGAAGCTGTTATTCGTACAATCATAGCCGTTGTCGGCAAGTATATCGTGAAGCATATTGCTTACGGTAGTTTTGCCGTTAGTGCCTGTTATAGCAATTATCTTTTCGGGCTTGTCTATATATTTAAGAAACTGAGGGCAGATCGCAAGCACAACTGACCCCGGAAAATTGGTCGCACGTTTTTTTAGAAGCCTGAGAACTGCAATACTCATCTTTCCGCATATTATCGAAAAGTAAAAACGTATTGGTTTCATTAGTTAAGATTTTCTCCATAAATTTGTTTTTATCCATTTTAACTATACTACAATATTATGTATATTTCGGCACTAATATATGAACAGATGTATAATTAAGTCGAAGAAGTTGAAAATAAATACTCTGTTTTATGAATGGTCACAAATCAAAAAAGGTTAGGGTTAACCTCGTATCGCATAAGGGTGCTTATCCGTTCTTTTCATTCTTGTATTTCTGCTGCTTGATATGCGAAGGAGCGGAGCCTCCGGCAGACGCAGAGCTCCAGGTGATATTATGGATAAAAAAGACGTTCAGCTTTTATGTCTGAACGTCTTTATTTTGCCTGTCAGATATGCTTTTTCCAGGATACCATTATGGTTCTGTTTGGATTTGACCAAGGCAAGCAGCGCATTTGTTCGCCTTCCCATTTAGTATCCAGAGGTCCGCATATTTCAGAGAGCTTCTGAATTATCTGCCGATCATTGTAATGCAGTGCTCCGCTGCGGTCTGTTTCCTCAAAATAGTATTTTACGCCAAGCTTAGGTGCTGCATATCTCAGCCATTCACCGTCGGTATCGCAGCTGCCTCCGCAATTGATACCGTAACGAATGCGGAGAAGAAAGTCAACTCTGATTTTTTCACGGAGCAGAAGCTCGGCAAAGGCACTGTTTTCCGCAAAAATATAGAGGAGCTGCGCTGTGTATGTACCAAGATTGTTTTTACGGCGGCTTTCATCCTTTGAGGTGATCTGAACACTCATGCAGTATCCTGTACCGTATTTCACTGACGCTTCATTGCAGGCAAGAGATCGGTCAAGCTGAGGAATATCAATATCGACCTTCTTTATACTTAATACCTTTATTTTTGTATGTTTGTAGTTGAAGTGTATGATACCGCGCACACTGTCATCATATAAATAATCGCCGCTTTTGAGAGTGCCCTCTGATAAGGCTTTCAGTCCCTTATAATTACAGTCGAAGTATGAATTATGATAGTCTGTAAAGACAAATAGTTGGGGCAAAGGTGCTATATTCCTGATATCATCGCGGGTTGAGACATATTGTTCGGAAAGGTAAAGCAGAGGGCGAAAATCATCTCCTGCAGACGGATACCAGCATATAGTTTTGTCTTTCAGTATTTCAACAAGCTCTTCGTTGGTGTTCATATTACAGTCTCCGTAAATGTATTTTGTGCATTATACCACAGATAAAAGCTGATGTCAACACAGTATGACTTGCAAAACACCTGAAAAGGTGGTATAATTGACCTGTGAAGCTGTCTTGACGGAAAAGGCTCATATTATATAAGTGCGGTAATGACCGAAAACTAAATCTGTTACAGAAAGGATAATGACGAATGAATAACAGCAAAACTATCGCAGTGATCCTTACACGAAACGGCACAGATTATTCTGATGAAGGAAAGGATTATGTTGCAAATCATCTGAGAGATAATCACAATGCAGGTCAGATAACGCTTTACGGCGGAAAAACATACAACAAGCCGGGTGTTCTGAAAGATCTGATTGAAAAGAACCTTGAAAACACCTATGTTGTTCTGTCGCTGACTGAAGATATATACTTCATATCGCCCGAAAACAATGAAAACATTGTCTGTCAGCTTGCAAACGCAGATACAGACGAAACAAGCTGGGAAATCATAAACGCTATGTGTGAGCAGGGTGTTTAATAAAAAAGTCACCATTTAACAAAAAAGTCAACTCGGCAGATTCATGGTGCTAATCTGCCTTTTTTGCTGCGTACTTTACAATTAAAACAAAGTGTGATATAATAAAATATATATGCAAATATAAGGCAGGTGAGAATATGAGCAGGGCTGCGGACAGCATGAAAAATGTCGGTCAGAATGTCAAAACCAATGTTATAAACGCCAAGGATAAGATCAAAAAGAAAAAGCCCAAAAAGCTTATCAATATCATATTCTCGCAGAGGACTACCATTATCCTTATGCTGCTTTTGCAGTTTGTGTTTATATTTGTGACCTTCCAGACGCTGTATAACCAGTACCCTTATCTGCATATCGCTTTCTCGACGGTTGCCGCAGTACTGGCTGTATATATCCTTAACACTAATGAGAATCCTGCCTACAAGCTGGCATGGCTGATACCTCTTATCGCTGTGCCTTTGTTTACTACGGTTTTGTATGTGATACTCAAAAACCAGTTCCAGACAAGGCCTGTAAGAAAGCTCTATGAAAAGCGATGGAAAACAGCCCGTGAAAACCTCAGGACTGACGATGACCTCATGGAGGAGATACGTGAGCACCACCCAAGAAAGCACAAGCTTGCAAGCTATGTTGACAAATACGGAGGCTTTCCTGCCTGCAGGAATACAGATGTGACCTATTTCCCTCTCGGTGAGGACAAGTTCGAGGCTATGCTCCGTGAGCTCAAAAAGGCTGAGAAGTTCATATTTATGGAGTACTTCATCATTGATGACGGAGAGATGTGGCAGGAGATCGTTGAGATACTGCTTGAAAAGGTGTCGCAGGGTGTCGAGATAAGGCTTCTGTATGACGGAATGGGCTCGCAGTTTACATTGCCGTTCAGGTACAAGAAAAAGCTTTCGGAAAAGGGAGTTCAGTGTCGGGTATTCAATCCGTTCCGACCCTTCCTTTCAACTATTCAGAACAACCGTGACCACCGCAAGATACTTGTCATTGACGGCAAGGTAGCTTTCAGCGGAGGTATCAACATTGCTGATGAATACATCAACCGTATAGACCGTTTCGGTCACTGGAAGGACACCGCAGTTATGCTGAGGGGTGACGGAGTATGGAATTTCACGGTTATGTTTCTGCACATGTGGGACGTTGTCTCAAACACCGAGGACGATTATGAAAAATACAAGGTTGACTGTCCTGCCTGCAATGCAAAGGGATTTGTTATACCATACGGAGACTCACCGCTTGACACCGAGAACGTAGGCGAGCTTGTCTACATGGACATGATCAACGATGCGAAGGACTACGTTTATATTTCAACACCGTATCTTATTCCCGATAACGAAATGCTCACAACGCTGGATTTTGCTGCAAAGTCGGGAGTAGATGTACGCATAATCACTCCCGAGATACCCGATAAGAGGTATGTAAGCTGTATCACCCGTTCATATCATAAGGACCTGCTTGCAATGGGAGTGAGGGTATACGAATACAAGGGCGGCTTCAACCATGCGAAGCAGTGTCTTTGCGATGACAAGTCGGCAGTAGTGGGAACCATCAACTTTGACTACAGGAGCTTTTATCTGCATTTTGAGTGTGCGACCTTCATGCATGAGAGTGACTGTATCAAGGACATAAGGGCAGACTTTGACGATCTGTTTGAGAACAAGTGCAAAGAGATCACAGCAGATGACATCAACAGCCGCAGCCCTATAGAGAAGTTCATGGCCGTGATCCTCCGAACGATAGCACCGCTGCTGTGACGTGTGATGTGTGATGTGTGATATTATGATTTTTCAAACTGTAGGGTTGCACAAAACAGAAAGTTTGTTTTTGTTGATACTGCACTAACTATTTCCGCGTTCAAGGTCTGTGAAGCCAAAGCAAAGGTACGGCGCGTATTGGTGCAGGGTTTTCCCTGCCGCGTATTGGTGCAGGGTTTTCCCTGCTGTGATGTGTGATGTGTGATATTTCATTTTTTCAAACTGTAGGGTTGCACAAAAATCTCTGTTGAAAATTGTGCAAACAGCAGGGAAAACCCTGCACCAATACGCGTCATAGTTTAGCTTAGGCTTCTATTGCCTTGAACGCGGAAATAGTTAGTGCGAAACTATGCCTCGTCAGGTCTGGACATTACGTCCAGACAGCCTCGGCTGGGTTAAGGAGGATAGGGCTTCGCCCTATGTACCCACTGGGGCTGGCGCCCATGGATCCATTTTAACATAGCATATATAAAAAGGCTCCGAAAAAAATCAGAGCCTTTTGCTTTTCTCTTTTTTTCTTTTTATCTTAGAACAGAAAGGTAAAAGTCAGCGAAGCTGACACCAGCTTGTTGCAAAAGTTCTTTATAAAAGGGGTCTGGGGCGCTAGCCCCTGTGGGGCAAAGGGGCGAAGCCCCTTTCTCCCCCCAACAAGCCGAGGCTGTCTGTACGAATGTACAGACCTGACGAGGCATAGCTTCGCACTATCTATCTCCGCGTTCAAGGCAAGAAAAGCT
>DGRP01000073.1:6001-13473 GCA_002391065.1 Ruminococcus sp. UBA4385
TTAGCCGTGCGGCGAGCACCGCGGAAATAGTTAGTGCAGAATTAACAAAAATAGCCTTGATGCTTTGTGCAACCCTACAGTTTGAAAAATCATTATATCACACATCACACATCACACGGCAGGGAAAACCCTGGCAGGGAAAACCCTGCACCGCCACGCGCCGTACCTTTGCTTTGGCTTCACAGACCTTGAACGCGGAGTGAAATAGTGCAGAATTAACAAAAATAAACTTTCTGTTTTGTGCAACCCTACAGTTCAAAAAAATGAAATATCACACATCACACATCACACGTCACACAAAAAGCCCACTCCGAAATGAAGTGGGCTTAATTTATGCATTAAGAAATCAGACTGTGAACATGATCTGATTGAGAACGCTCTCCAGATATTCCTGTCTGCCGCTGGAGAGGGAGTCTGTTACCTCGCCCTTTTCAAGAGCGTACTTTTCAAGGTCTTCCATATTTACCTTGCCGTCGATGATGTCCTTGCCTATGCCTGTTGTCCATGAAGCATATCTGTCATCAACAAACTTGTCAAGTCTGCCGTCCTCGATGATCTTTGCTGCTGCTCTCAGACCGAGTGCAAAGGTGTCCATGCCTGCAATGTAGCTGAGGAAAATGTCCTCAGGTGTGTAGGAGCCTCTTCTTGCCTTAGCGTCAAAGTTCAGACCGCCGTTTGTGAAGCCGCCTGCCTTGAGTACCTCGTACATACAAAGAGTAGCATCATAAGCATTTGTCGGGAACTGGTCGGTATCCCAGCCGAGCAGTGCATCACCCTGATTAGCATCAATAGAGCCGAAGAAGCCGTTGTCTCTTGCAACTCTGAGCTCGTGCTGGAAGGTGTGCTGTGCAAGTGTTGCGTGGTTAGCCTCGATATTCATCTTGAAATCCTTGTCAAGTCCGTACTTCCTCAGGAAGCCGATAACAGTTGCAGTATCAAAGTCATACTGGTGCTTTGTAGGCTCCTTTGGCTTAGGCTCAATGTAGAAGTCGCCGTCATAGCCCTTTGAACGTGCATAGTCAACAGCAAGTCTCAGCAGTCTTGCCATGTTGTCAAGCTCCAGACCCATGTTGGTGTTGAGCAGAGTCTCATAGCCCTCTCTTCCGCCCCAGAACACATAGCCCTTACCGCCGAGTGCGATAGTGGAGTCGATAGCCTTCTTGATCTGTGCTGCTGCATAAGCAAAAACATCAGCAGAGGGTGATGTGCCTGCACCGTGCATATATCTCGGGTGGTCAAAGCACTTAGCTGTGCCCCACAGAAGCTTCTTTGAAGGGTCAGCCTTCATTTTATCAGCTATGTAAGCGATGACTTCGTCAAACTTCTCGTTAGTTGTTTTCAGGTCGCCGTACTCAGGTGAGATATCACGGTCATGATAGCAGAAATAGTCGATGGAAAGCTTGTCCATGATCTCGAAAGCTGCGTCTACCTTAGCCTTAGCCCTGGCCTCGGGAGTATCAGCGCCCCAGCTCTTGTCAGCAGTACCAACACCGAACATATCGGTGCCGTCGCCGCCCATTGTATGCCACCACGAAAGAGCGAACTTGAGCTGCTCTCTCATAGTCTTGCCCATGATGACCTCATCAGGGTTGTAATACTTGAAGGAAAGCGGATTTGTGGAATCCTTGCCCTCATACTTGATCTTTGGGATGTCCTTGAAAAACTCTGCCATTGTTAAAACCTCCGAATTGTAAAATTGTGTATGGCTCAAAGCCGAAAAAACGATTACACAGACACATAAATGCCCATATAAACCTACAATAATAATACACCAAAAGGGAGGGTCTTGTCAACTGTTTTTTATTTAAAATGCTTTGAATTTTCGCAGGACCTTCAGAGTATTTAATAAAAGTGCGCAAAATCGGGCTTTATGGGGGAAAAAACACCGTTAAATCCTTGACAAATCCATGATAAGTGATATAATGTAGTTTAGACAGATAAAAGAGACAGCAAACGAATAGAATACTTGGCACAGTTCAGGCTGTGTCTGCTTTTCTCTGTCTGACTGCCAAATGCAGCAGACTTTTTTAGATTACGGAGGAAAAATTATGACCAGAACTAAAAAGGCGGTCACTGCCGTCATAACAGCACTTGCGGTCTGCGGAGCAGGTGTCGGAGGATATTTTGCGTGGAAAAAGCTATCCTCAGACAGTGAAAACAGCTCTGTAAAGGTGTATGTGCAGAAGGTCTCTGACCTGAATACAGCCTCGGGCTTTGATCTTACTGCGACCAAATATTCAGCAGTGGTAGAGGCTCAGGCTTCCGCCGATGTAAAGTATGACACTGCCAAGACTATTGACGAGATACTTGTCAAAGAGGGTGATACCGTCAAAAAGGGCGACAAGGTGCTCACCTATGATGTTGAGAGCATTGAGCTTCAGCTCGATCAGGCAAAGCTTGAGGCTGAAAGGCTTCAGGCACAGATAGACTCGAACAATGCTGAGATAAAGCAGCTGGAGACTGAGAAGAAGACAGCCAGCGAGGACGCTGCTGTGTCGCTCAATACGCAGATACTCTCCCTGAAAAGCGAGAATGCTACCAATGAGTATGACAAAAAAGCCAAGGACGCAGAGGCTTCAAAGCTTGAAAAGAGCATGGACAATGCCTTTGTGCTTGCACCCTCTGACGGAACTGTGACCGAGCTTAAAACCACGGAGCAGCTCTCAGAGCAGGGCGGAGATGTTATTATGAAGATAACCGCCGAGGGAGCTTACCGTGTAAAGGGCAAGGTAAACGAGCAGAATATCAGAATGCTTTATGAGGGCTGTCCTGTGATAATGCGTTCAAGAATTGACGACAGTGTACAGAGGGGAGAGGTCTCAAAGATAGATACAAAGCCCTCCGCCGAGCAGAGCAATGACATGGAATATGGCTACGGCGAAAGCGATGAGTACTCATCATCATCAAACTATGCATTCTACATCACTCCCGATGACCCCGAGGCGCTTATGCTTGGTCAGCACCTGCTGGTTGAGGTAGATAACGGTCAGGAGGAAAGCCTTGATAAAAACGGTATATGGCTCTACAGTGAGTTTGTTGTCACAAAAGACGGAAAGAGCTTTGTATGGGCATCGGACAGCGACAACAGGATAGAAAAGCGTGAAGTGACCCTCGGAAAGAAAGACGAGATGAACGGTGACGTTGAGATAAAGTCGGGTCTTAAAGAGAGCGATAAGATAGCTTTCCCTGCAAAGTACATCAAGGAGGGCATGACTGCAACCACTAACGAGGAGGAGGTTTCGGTTGATGAGAATGACCTCGGCTATGAGGAAGACCCCGAGTTTACAGGCGAGGATCACGGCGAGACGGAGGACTTTGATGCCAACTACAATGACCCGCTTGCAGACCTTACCGAGGAAGAAATAATGAGCATGACTGACGAGGAGCTTGAAGCATATATCAACGAGCACCTCTCCGATGACGAAACGGTCAATGTTGAATACGATCCTGCCCTTGAAATTACAGACGAGCAGGCTGAAGAGCCCAAGGGCTGACGGGAGGTATTGCTTTGATCTTTGAAATAAAAAACATCTGCAAGGATTATTATCAGGGCAGAGAAGCCGTTCCCGTTCTGAAAGATATCTCACTTTCGGTCAGCGAGGGCGAATACGTTGCTATAATGGGACCCTCGGGCTCGGGAAAGTCAACCCTTATGAATATAATCGGCTGCCTTGACAAGCAGACAAGGGGCACCTTCAGCTTTGACGGTGTGGATATAATGTCCGCAGGCGACAGAAAGCTCTCAGAGATACGAAACAAGAAAATAGGCTTTGTGTTCCAGAACTTCAATCTCCTGCCGAGACAATCCGCACTGGAGAATGTGGAGCTTCCGCTTTTGTACGCAGGAGTTTCCAAGCGTGAAAGGCGCAGAAGAGCGAAGGAGGCTCTCAGAACAGTAGGGCTTGAAAACAGAATGATGTTCAAGCCTACACAGCTTTCGGGCGGACAGAAGCAGAGAGTTGCGATCGCAAGAGCGATAGTAAATCACCCGAGACTTCTTCTCGCTGACGAGCCTACAGGAGCGCTGGATACAGCATCGGGCGAGCAGGTAATGGAGCTGTTTGAGGAGCTTAACAAAAACGGCGCAACTATAGTTATGATAACTCATGAGCCTGAGATAGCCCGCTGTGCAAAGAGGATAATGTATATCCGTGACGGAAGGCTTATCGACGAGCCCTCAGACAGGCAGGAGGGCGCAGTATGAAGAAGCTTATTATAACGCTTATCTGCCTTGCGATAATAGGCGGAGGAGGATATTTCGGATATACAAAATACAAGGCCTCAAAGGACAGGAAAACAGTAGTTGATGTAGTTCCCGTAAGCATGATGGCAGAGTCGGGAGACTATTACAGCTACGGCTCGGAGATTGAGGGAAACATCACCTCTGCAAATACCCAGAGGATAGTTCTTGATACCGATAAGCTTGTTCAGAAGGTATGTGTCAGTCAGGGAGACAGTGTCAAAAAGGGAGACACTATCTTAGAATACGACATGACTGTAGTTGACCTTCAGCTTACCGAGAAGGAGAACGCTGTAAAGGTAGTGGAGCAGAATATCAAGGCTTCCGAAAGAGAGCTTGAAAAGTACAAGACCTTAAAGCCTTCAGAGAGTGCGCCTGTGCCTGCCGAGCCTGAGATACCCGATTACGAGCCCGAAGAGCCCGACTATGAGCCCGAGCCGACCCCTGAGCCCGAACCCGAGCCCGAGCCCGAGCCTGAGCCGACTCCGGAGCCAGCCGATGAGCCTGTTATACTTACAGACAAGGTGCTCTCCGATTTCAGGGCAGAGGGACACGGCTCCAAAGATGACCCCTACATTATAAACTGCTCAAAAAATGCAGAGATAACCTCGGCCTTTTTCAAGAGGATAGCTTATATGAAAAAGTATGCAAGCCTCTGCGTTTATGATGATGACAGGACCTTCCTTTACAAGTGGATAGTAAGCTTTGAGACGCTCACGGCTGATGTTATTAATAAGAATGCACACGTTTCTGACGGTGTCAGCATAGATGAGGAGTCAGGTATGTTTGCTGTTGACACCTCGGCAGGAAGCTTCGGAAAGTTCTCTGTTGCAGTGCCTGCAAAGGAAGTTCCCGAGGAGGTGCTCCCCGATGAGGGTGAGGACAGCTTTGATATACCCGACCCTGACCCCTCTTACTTTGATGACTTTGCCGATGAGGGCGAGGATACTTACGATGAGCCCGATATAGATCACAGTGACCCCGAGCCGTCTTATGACAGCGGCGATGAAAACTATATGTACTCAAAGGCAGACCTTGCCGAGATGATAAAGAATAAAGAAGACGAGATAAAGGAACTGAAGCTGAGACTCAAGCAGTCAAAGCTGGAGCTTGAACAGGCTAAGAAGAAAAAGGCCGACGGAAAGGTGGTTGCTGAGTTTGACGGAGTTGTCAGGAAGATAGGCTCTGTTGACGATGCCGCTGCTCAGAAAACGGAAGATGACCTCGGTGAGGACTTTGAAGACGAGTACTATGACGGTATGGAATACGAAAATGACGATGCCTTTGCGGTTATTGAGGGCGAGGGCGGTGTGAGCGTTACCTTCGGGCTGACTGAATTAAAGCTCGATCAGGTGCATATCGGTGATACCGTCAATGTTATGAGCTACAGCTCAGGCTATTCGACCTCGGCAACTATCACTGAGATTGACAAAAAGCCTGCGTCCTACACAGCCCAGAACTGGAGCGACAACCCGAATGCCTCAACCTTTAATGTGAAAGCCTCGCTCGATGATCCGGAGGGCTTCTCAATGTATGACTGGGTGAGCATATCCTTTAACGGAGCATCAAACTCTGACAGCAGTAATTCTGTTTATCTCCCGATACACTATGTCAGAAAAGAAAACGGAAATTACTACATCATGAGAGCCGATAAAGACGGCCGCCTTGAAAAGCATTATATCAAGACGGGAAAGATCATGTACGGCTATGAGATCGAGGTCACAGCAGGCATCTCAATGAAGGATAAGATATGCTTCCCTTACGGCAAAGACGTTAAGGAAGGCGTAAAGACCAAGGACTCGGATACGGTACTGTACCCGAAGGATATGTACTATTAAGGAGGGGATAGCTTGCTTGAAAATATAAGACTTTCACTGCGTGGTATCTTCTCCCATAAGATACGCTCGCTGCTGACCATGCTCGGTATTATCATAGGTATTGCCGCTATTATTGCGATAGTTTCAACTATCAAGGGTACTAACGAGCAGATAAAAAACAACCTCATAGGCTCGGGCAGCAATACTGTGAAGATAACCCTCACCTACGGCGACAGCGATATGGACTTTACCTACCAGTCGCCCCCTCAGGAGGTTATTCCGCTGGACAGTAAAAGCCGTGATAAGATAGTGAAGCTTAAAGAGGTTGACAACTGCACCTTCTTCCGCACAAGGACAACCTCAGAGGGTGTGTTCTTCGGCTCAGCCATGATGGATTCGTCATCTATCCTGGGAGTTGATGAATACTATTTCGACACTACAGGCTATGTTATTGCGCAGGGCAGAGGTCTTACCCCTGCTGACCACAAAAGCTTTGCAAAAGCCGCTGTTATAGACAAGTCTGTGGCTGACGGCGTTTTCAACGGCGCAGACCCGATAGGACAGATAATCGACATTAAGGGCGAGCCCTTTACAATAGTCGGAGTGGCAGTGCAGTCCTCGGAGTTTGAGCCTGTTATCGAGAGCGTTGATGACTACTATACCTATAATCAGACCTCGGGCGGAAGCATTTTTATCCCGACAGAGGATTGGGGAATGCTCTTCCGATATGATGAGCCTCAGAACTGCATAGTCAAGGCAGTTGATACCGACTCAATGACAGGTGCAGGAAAGAAAAGTGCAGACATTCTGAATAAGAATATTGTATCTTCCAATACAAGAAACAGCACAGAGAAGAGCGCCAAGCCTTCATATAAGAGTGAAAACCTTCTGGAGCAGGCAAAGGATCTGCAGGATCTCAGCTCCTCGACGAACTCAATGCTTATCTGGATAGCGAGTATATCTCTGCTTGTAGGCGGTATCGGAGTTATGAATATAATGCTTGTGTCCGTTACAGAAAGAACAAGGGAGATAGGTCTTAAAAAGGCTCTCGGAGCAAGAAAAAGCAGGATACTGGCGCAGTTCCTCACAGAGGCGGCTGTGCTTACAAGTATCGGCGGTATAATAGGGGTGCTCTCGGGAATAGGGCTGTCAAAGGTGATCTCAAAGGTCGCAGAGGTGCCCGTTGCAATCTCGACACCTGCTATAGTAATTGCGGTGGGCTTCTCAATGCTCGTCGGTATCGTCTTCGGTCTGATACCCTCCGTAAAAGCCGCAAGATTAAACCCTATAGACGCCTTAAGGTATGAATAGTACCCGCGTGCTCTGTTGGGGAAAACCTTTCTGAAGAAAGGTTCTTCCCCAAACCCCTTTCCAAAGACTTTTAACTTAATTTTGCCCCTCAGGAGCAGCCTTGA
>DGRP01000129.1 GCA_002391065.1 Ruminococcus sp. UBA4385
GCAAATGCAACTGGGGCATCGCCACACAGGACCCCGAACTTGTAAAGAGACTTAACCCCGACATAGGCTCACAGAGACTTGTAAACCTCATGACTGCATGGAGACACGAGATCAAGGAGCTTATGGGCGGAATGGGCATTAACTCTATCGAGAGCCTGAGAGGAAACAGGCTTATGCTCAGAGGTGTAGGTCTGACTGACAAGGAGCTGGAGATCTTGGGTATCTCCCACGCAGGAGAATAGGAGTGAGCCGAATGAAAAGAGTATATGTAAACGAAGAATGGTGTCTTGGCTGTCACCTGTGCGAATATAACTGTGCCTTTGCAAACTCGGGGCTTGACGATATGGTAAAGGCACTTAAAGATAAGACTATCTTCCCCCGTGTCCATGTCGAGGACTGTGAGGGCATTCACTATGCAGTTTCATGCAGGCATTGCAAAGACCCCCTCTGCGTGAAGAGCTGTATCGCAGGTGCGATAAGCATTGAAGACGGAGTGATAAAGATCGACAGAAACAAGTGCGTCGGCTGTCTGACCTGCGTGCTGGTATGTCCATACGGGGCGGTAGCGGCAGGAGAAAGCGGTGCGGCTCAGAAGTGCGAGCTGTGCCTGTCAAACAGCTGCGGAGAGCCTGCCTGTGTAAAGGGCTGTCCTAATAACGCTATCGTCTATGAGGAGAGGTGAGAACATGGCTGAATATCTTATCATCGGAAACGGAGTTGCAGCCGCAGGCTGTATCGAGGGTATAAGAAGTGTTGATACCGAAAGCCCGGTAACTGTCATTTCGGCAGAGCCCTACCCTGTTTATTCAAGGCCGCTTATCTCCTACTACCTTGAGGGCAAGACCGATACACAGCGTATGAACTATCGTCCTGCGGATTTCTACGAGAAAAACAAAGTAAAGCTGATCTACGGCAAAGCCGAAAAGCTCGACCCAAAAAGCAGCACTGTGACCCTCTCGGACAAGACCAAACTGAAATATGACAAGCTTTGTCTTTGTACGGGCTCATCGCCCTTTGTGCCGAAGTTCGAGGGACTTGACACAGTGAAAAAGAAGTTCTCCTTTATGACCCTTGATGACAGTCTGGCCCTTGAAAAGGCGCTCACTAAAAAGAGCCGTGTGCTTATTGTCGGCGCAGGACTTATAGGACTAAAATGTGCCGAGGGAATTAAGGACAGAGCAGGCTCGGTAGCTGTCTGTGATCTGGCTGACAGGGTGCTGTCCTCTATCCTTGATCCGGACTGTGCTGCTGTTATGCAGAAGCACTTGGAGAAAAACGGCATAAGCTTTATGCTGGGTGACACGGCTGTAAAGTTTGAGGGCAATAAAGCCTTTATGAAAAGCGGTGCCGAGGTGGACTTTGACATTCTTGTGCTGGCTGTCGGTGTAAGAGCCGAAACTGCACTTGCCGTTCAGGCAGGCTGTGAGGTAGACAGAGGTATCATCATTGACGAGAAAATGCAGACAGCTCATGAGGGCATTTTCGCCGCAGGCGACTGCTCCGAGGGCTATGACAGCTCAACAGATACAAAGAGAGTGCTTGCTATCCTGCCGAATGCCTATATGCAGGGCAGAACGGCCGGCATTAACATGGCAGGCGGAGATGCACTCATCACCGATGCGATACCTATGAACTCGATAGGCTTCTTCGGACTGCACTGCGCAACCGCAGGAGCTTATCCCGAGGGCAGTGAAATAATTGAGGACATGGGTGAAGCCTCTGTCCGCAGACTATATATCAAGGACGGAAGGCTCGCAGGCTATATAATCATAGGTGATGTGAACAGAGCAGGAGTGTACACCTCTCTGGTAAGAGAGAAGACCTCTCTTGACAGCCTTAATAAAGACGAGCTTGTGCGCTCGCCGTCACTGGCGCTATTCAGTGCCGAGACCAGAAAACAAAAACTCGGAGGTGCAGTAAAATGAACATAAATGCAACAGACCTTAACTACAGAGAGCTCAATGATGCACTTCGTGCCGCAAGGGGCGACTGCACCATCACGGACTGCCTCGGGCAGAGATTCTTAGCGGCAGGCATCTCGGACAAGACGGTAACTGTCAGCGGTATCCCGGGGAATGCCCTCGGCGCATATCTTAACGGTGCGAGAATAGAGGTAATGGGCAACGCTCAGGACGCTGTGGGCGACACTATGAATGACGGCGCTATCGTTATCCACGGCAATGTAGGAGACGCTGTAGGCTATGCTATGAGGGGCGGTCATATCTACGTTCAGGGAAACGCAGGCTACAGAGCAGGTATACACATGAAGGCATATAAGCAAAAACAGCCTGCCCTCATTATCGGAGGAAAGGCAGGAAGCTTTCTGGGAGAGTATCAGGCAGGCGGAACTATTATCGTTCTCGGTCTTGCAGATAATGACAAGCCTATAGTCGGAAACTTCCCCTCAACAGGAATGCATGGCGGAAAGATGTTCCTGCGCTCTGACTGCAAGGGTATAAAGTTCCCCGAGCAGGTACATACGCACCCCTCGACAGAGGAGGACTTCGCAGAGATAGAGCATTTTCTCAGGCATTACTGTACCTACTTTGACTTTGACCTGAAGGAGCTTCTTGATTCACCCTTTACAACTGTTGTGCCTGATTCGGGCAACCCCTACAGACAGATGTATGTCGCAAACTGATAATCAAAAGCGGAGCGCATAGGTGCTCCGCTCAGTCTGTCGATAAACTCAAAA
>DGRP01000040.1 GCA_002391065.1 Ruminococcus sp. UBA4385
GTTACACATGACCAGACAGAGGCTATGACCATGGGTGATAGGATCGTTGTTATGAAGGACGGCTATATCCAGCAGATCGATACACCTACAAACCTTTATCAGAGCCCTGTAAACCAGTTCGTTGCAGGATTCATCGGCTCACCTCAGATGAACTTCATTGATGCTAAGCTTCTCAAGGAAGACGGCAAGTACATTGTAGAGTTCGGCTCTGAGGATACAAAGACAACAAGAGGCGTTAAGTATCAGGTAGTTGTACCTGAGAGCAAGGCTGATCCCGAGGCACTTGAGCCGCTGGTAGATCAGGAGGTAGTTCTCGGTGTAAGACCTGAGTGTATCCATGACGAGCCTGCATTCCTGGCTCAGGCTACAACAGGTGTTATCAATACAACTGTAGAAGTAACAGAAATGATGGGTGCTGAGACTTATCTGTACCTCAACTGCGAGGGAATTCAGCTGACAGCAAGAGTTTCTCCTCGTTCCGATGTTCGTCCTCAGGACGATATTCAGGTTGCTATCGATCCTAACAGGATCCACATCTTCGATAAGGAAACTGAGAAGACCGTACTTAACTAAGAAACCGATTACAGCCCTTCCGATAACGGAGGGGCTGTTTTTATACGGAGGGTATACTATGGATTTGAAAAGACTAGGAGCAGGGCTTTGTGCCGTTATTATGTGCGTGGCGCTCCTCGGTGGCTGCGGCGACAGCGGAAGCAGTTCTGTGAGTGAAAAAAGCAGTTCGGCTTCGTCAGCGGCATCGCAGGGAAGCGCTGAGAGCCGTGAGGAGATCAAGCCGCCCGAGACTGATGAGGAGTGGGAGCAGGCTATGTTCAAAAAGGCGCTTGTCAGCTACGGAAACGCAGGCCCTATGCAGAGGGTGATCGAGAAGGCTCAGAAGGGCGAGGAGGTAACTATCGCATACCTCGGCGGCTCTATCACTGAGGGCATATCGGCAGGCCCCGACCTTTGCTATGCAAAGCTGACATACGAGCATTTTGCCGAGAAGTACGGCACAGGCGACAACGTTAAGTTCGTGAACGCAGGCCTCAGCGGTACGCCCTCAAAGCTTGGGATACTCAGGCTGAACAGAGACGTTCTTGTGCATGAGCCCGACATCTGCTTTATCGAGTTTGCCGTGAACGACGGCAACGATCAGGATCATCAGAACGCCTATGAATCCATAGTGCAGACCCTTATCGGCAAGGGTATAGTGCCTGTGCTGCTGTTCTCGGTAACGGCTGAGGACTATTCCGCACAGGACTATATGAAGCAGATAGGAGAGGCCTATGACCTGCCGATGATCTCCTACTGTGATGCGCTGCGCTTCCTGTTTGAGAATAACAGAATGACGTGGGAGGATTTCTCGGACGATCAGTCTCACCCGAATGTTGAGGGTCATGCTCTGGTGGCTTCGATGATAAACTACTACTTCGACACAGTTGTTGATGCCGAGGATAAGGGCGAGCTTATGATACCCTTTGAGCCTGTGTTTGCACCCCGTGAGGTCAATGCGGGAATGTATGAGAATGACAGCCTTACCCCGACCTCTCTCGGAAGCTGGGTGGAGGGCTCAAAGATAGCAAGCTTCACAAACGGCTGGAAGCATGAATCCGACGCTGGAAACGAGCCTATAGTGTTTGAGTTTACCGATAAGAAGTTCCTCTACATGATCTACCGTGAGGTCAATAAGGGCAACTACGGAAAGATACACGTCAAGGTCACGGCAGACGGGGAGCTCTATAATGAGGTTGATATAGACCCGATAAGCCCGACAGGCTGGGGAAATGCTCAGGTTGTGAATATCGCTATGAAGCCTGCTCCCGTGAAGTATACTGTGGAGATATCTATGGCCGAGGGCGATGAGGAAACCTATTCCGAGGTGCTGGGCTTCGGGTATACAGAATAGAATACGCTGAGGCGCTGCCTTAATCGTTTTCGGCATAAAACAAGGCTCCTGCGTGGGATAATTCACGCAGGAGTGCTTTTGTTATGTGCAAAATGTATATTCTGTTCGGGCTGATTTGTGCAAAAGGGTAAAATTTCGGACTTATTCCCGGTAATTCTTGACTTGCATTTTATAATTGTGTTATAATATTGTTAATGATGTTCGGCGGACATTTTGCGCTCTGAAACGTTTACGTCAGAAGGCAGAGCTCTATATGTGGTGTCCGTATTTGTGCCAGAAATTCGGGAACGGAGGTTTGTTATGGAAAAACAGATTGACTACGGCAGTTATAAATCCTATAAGGAAACGGTCTCGACCCTGACCGGAAACCTGAAGGAACTGCTGTCGCTCAGTGAGGAGATCTCGCTCGTCAATACGGCTGAGTCTATCAAGGAGACACTTGAGAAAACTGCTGAGGAGCACTTTGAGGTTGCTATCGTTGGTGAGTTCAAGAGAGGAAAGAGTACTCTTATTAATGCTATGCTCGGTCAGGAGGTGCTTCCTGCCGATGTTCTGCCTGCGACTGCTACGCTCAACCGTGTAACCTACAGCGAGGAGCCCTATGTGCAGGTAGAGTACAAGAACGGCAACAGCGAGAGAGTTGATATAAACAAGCTTGAGGACTATGTAACAAAGCTTACTGCGGAGTCGGAGGAGAGAGCCGAGACCGTTAAGGAGGCTACGGTTTACTACGATACTGAGTTCTGCAAGAACAATGTTGATATTATCGACACTCCCGGTCTTAACGATGATGAGCAGATGACAAGCGTGACCCTGTCCATACTGCCGAAGATAGATGCGGCTGTTTTCGTTATCAGTGCGAACTCGCCGTTCTCGCAGTTTGAGAAGGAGTTCCTTGAGAAGAAAATGCTGACCTCCGATGTGGGAAGAATTATCTTCGTTGTAAACTGCTTCGGTACTTTCTCGCAGGCTGACGAGAATAAGATCGTCGAGACTGTAAGGGCTAGAATCGGCAAGTATGTTATGGAGAAGGCCAAGAAGGTCATGGGCGAGGACTCCAGAGAGTTTGCCGTTTACAAGAGAAAGATAGGCACTCCGAGAGTTATCGGCGTGTATGCTAAGCAGGCATTGACAGCTAAAACTCAGGGCGATAAGGAAATGCTTGAGAAGTCGAACTTCCCTGAGTTTGAAAATGCCCTTGAAACAATGCTTACCAAGGAGCGAGGCGTAATTGCCCTCCAGATACTTGCTAATAAGATCACAAACTCGGGCACCGAGATACTGCGTTCTGTTGTTATGCAGGAAAATGCCCTCATGATGGCGAACGATGAGTTTATGGAGAAGTACGATCAGGCTATCAAGGAGATAGACGAGATCAGAAATAAAAAGCGTCAGGAGTTTGTAAAGATCAATGACGCTGCGAATAACGTCTTCAATGACCTGCAGCCTGTCCTTGACAGCTACTGGACAAACATCGAGCAGACCGCTATGGACGTTATTGATAACTTCCAGATGTCCTCAGAGGATTTCAAGAAGGATCAGTTAAAGCTTATTACCGCAAAGCTTACCGAGAAGATCAAGGAAGGCATTGAGGCAAGAGCTCAGATAATCTGTGAGCAGATACAGAACAGCATTAACGTTGCCGTAAGCTGTGAGGCTGAAAGACTGCAGGAGTTCGAGGACGAGTTCTTCGAGTCCGTTGCAAGGATACAGCAGATGTTCACTATATCCGACAGAGTGGCTTCAAAGGGCGGTACTATTGATAAGATCATAGGCGTGGCTATAGGCTCTTACGGTGTGGGAGGACTGTTTCTCGGCTTCCGTGAGTCGGGCATAAAGGGTGCGCTGCTCGGCGGTGCTACAGGCTTTGCAGGCTTCTATGCTACATACTATACTGCGTTCTTCTTCGCAGGCTTTCTGGGTATTACCGCAACGCTGCCTGTTACACTGTTCCTTATGGCTGTGGCAGGTATTGCAGGTACGTTTACCTCGAACTTTGCTATTGATAAGATACTTGTTAAGGAGAAGATAGACAAGTATAAATCCAACTATAAAACTCAGGTGAAGAAGCAGTTCCACGAGATGAGACTGAACAACGACTTTACCGAGACTGTCCGCCGTCAGGTATTCTCAGCATTTGAAGGCCTGAAGGGCAAGATCGAAAACGAGACAGAGATCATCCTGCGTGACACTCAGGAAACTCTTGATAATCTTAATGACCTCAAGACAGAGAAGAGCAATATCTCGCAGAAGGAAATGGAGAGACTCCATGACATCGCCGAGACTGCAAGCAATATCGTTCAGGACGCTTACGCTGTAAGAAGAGTTCTGACAGAGGCTATGGAAAGCTGATAGAGGTCAGCATAAGGGGTACTATGCCCCGACATATTATCAAGTTTCTAAGGAGGACACGCAATGAGTGAAATATCATTGGCAAATGAAAACCCCCTTCTTCAGATAGACACAAGCTTTCGTACATATCTCAATGCGTATACGAGAAGCTATCAGAGTCATATAGTTGACGGAGCACTTGACTATGCCTTCGAGTCGGACTTTGCCGTAAGGCAGAAGATACTCGGTCTTACAGGTGCGGGAAAGCTTTTCAAGGCGGCAGGCGGTCAGGACGTTTCGGCAGAGGCTAAGGTCCTGTTTATGAAATGCAATCAGGTAGGACCGCTTAAATATCCCGAGATATATGACATTGTGAAAAAGTGCAGTGAACGGCTGGAGTTCGCTCTGCCGATCGTGTTTATCAGAGAAGACCTTGACAGGGCGCTGATCTACTCTATCGCCAGCGATATGATAGACCCGTGCATTGTTATTACTAAAAAGCTGGTGGAAACAAAGAGCACCGACGAGCTTACCTTCCTTATCGGAAGCGAGTGCGGAAGGCTTATGAATAACCACTGCGTATACAATATGGCATTTACCTATCTGAACTTCAATAAGCAGGTTTACAGACCTGCGGAGAGGTCATATAACCAGACCGTGAGCAAGCAGCTTTATGCGGCGCTCGTTCAGTGGGTGAACTATGCTGACATCACAGCCGACAGAGCAGGCATGATCTGCCTTGATAAGCCCGGAAGGTTTATCGAGATCATGTGCTCGGTCTATGCTGATGAGTATGTGGACTTTTACGGCAGGTCGCAGAATGAGCTGGATTCCTTTATGCTTCAGCAGAGGGCGGAGAGCGTTCACACTGTTGCTTCAAGAAGCCTGTCTACAGACCGCAGTCTCAGTGAGCTTGAAAGGCGTATACTTGCCTCGAATGAGTTCCTGCACTGCAGCACTCTCTATGAGTGGAGACGTGACCTTGACGGCTCGCAGGAGCACCTCGTTTCGGGTCAGATCTGTGATGTCCGCAGCAGCGTAATACTGGGAAACGGAGGGTCGCTTGATGGATAATTTAAGCAGGAACGTTTCCGAAGATATTAACGCTATCCGTGAAAAAATGAAGGCGCTCTATGAAGACCCGAAGATAGCAGAAATGCTCGGGGCTGACTTTATAGACGAATTGAAGGAATGGGATTCGGTAGTTGAGAAAAAATGCGAGGAGCCATTTACCCTCGTTATACTGGGTGAGTTCAAGAGAGGAAAGAGCACGATAATCAACGCTCTGCTCGGCAAGGAGCTTGCACCTATAAATGTAACTCCCGAGACCTATACTATAAATGAGATCTCCTTCGGCAACATTCAGACGGTTGAGGCTATACTTGAAAACGGCACAAGAGTGCCCCTCACGCTTGAGGATATAACAAGAGAACAGCTTGAGAAGAGAATGAAGCTCTTCCCAAGCCCGATAAGCTATGTTCAGATAAAGGATAATTCTCCGATACTTAAAGAGCTCAGGATAGTTGACACCCCGGGTCTCTCCGATCTGGAGTCGCTTGACAAGCAGGTAATGGACTACATCGTGAATGCAGACGCTATTATGTTTGCAGCATCGTGTCTGCTGCCGTTCTCGGAGACTGAGCAGATATTCTTAGCAAGCCATGTCAGACCGCAGCGCTTCGGTATGCTCTACATTCTGGTCAATATGATCGACGCTATGAATACTCAGAGAGATGTTGAGAAGATACTCAGACGTATCAGGAATATCTCCGAGAGGATAGTGCCTAATGCTATAGTTTACGGCATAAGCGCAAGAGATGAGCTCGGCCGCAAGACCGATAAAGAAAGACCTGTCGATAAGGGAACAAGAGAGTTCTATGAGACACAGTTCTTCCAGTTTGAGCTGTCGCTGCAGCGTGACATCATCATGCAGAAGGACGTTATCAGAAACAGGCGAGTGTTTACTATGCTTGACCAGATGTGCTCGGAGACAGCAGCTAAGCTCAATATTATCAGCGAGATGGCAGAGCTTGACAAGGCAAAGCTCGAGGAGCGCAGCCGTGACTTTGAGGAGCAGTGCAAGCAGCTTGAAGCTGCCCTCAATGAGAAGAAGCCGCAGCTTCACCTCTCTATTCTTGAAATGCAGCAGGAAGCTGAAAAGTGGATGTATGAGTTCTTCTCAAAGCTGCGTGCAAGCATTCTGGAATGCCGCGGACAGGACGAAGAGGGCAACGATATATTCAGCCCCGATGATATTGAGAAGTTCTTCTATTCGTTCCTTATGGAGAAGGTAGGAGAGGCATACAGAACCTGTATTGAGACGCACAGAGACAGGGTAGCTGAGCTTGTCGAGAAGATGAGCCGTGAGCTCGCAGCGGCACTCGGAATCGAGGATCTGTCGGCAGTGTCGAAGGCGCCGTCGGTTGAGAGGATCATGATGTCGCTCAATAAGAACGTTACAAGGTCTGTAATGGGTGTGAAGCTGTTCGCAACAAGCGAGGCTTTCCCGCCTGAGACTATGTCGGTGTTCAGTGTTATCCTCAAAAAGAAGAAGCAGACCGACATTATCGACATAGCGCTTGAAAACTATGATGATATAAGAAATAATATAGTCAAGGATATCAAGAACGTTTATGCCGACCTTGAAACCAAGGCGGCCGCAAGGCTTGACGGCCTGTATCTCTATCAGGTTGAAATGGGCAGAGAGGCGCTCTCACAGGCTCAGCATATGATGACCGACCATGACAATACGGAGATACGTCAGACACTCAGCGAGGCGAAGGCGCTTCTTGAAGAGCCGAGGGCTATCATTAAGGAGAACTATGATGCGCTGACCGATTCGGTAAACGCTGATGGGTTCTGATTTGCAGTGTTATAGACCACACCGAAAGGTGTGGTCTATTTGTAAACTACAGACGATATCAGACTTTTGCAAAATAACTGCACCCATTATTTTGAGTGCAAGGTATTACTTATGAAAGCGATCAAAAAGCAAATCAAAACTAACGGAGGTAATTATTATGCCAATGCCCAGAAATGCTTACGAAATCAAATCTGTCAAGTCTGAGGATTTTATTGAAAACAGTCTTTTCCTTGGGGAAATAATTAATGAATTCAAAACACTGATCAATGAGGATTCTCCCGAGGAGCTTAAAGAGGCCCTTAAAGAAGTGCAGGAGCTGCAAAAGATGTCGGACGAGTACGCTGCTCTTGACAGAGATCTTACCCGTGAAGAGATAGATGCATACCACGATAAAGCAAGGATCTCGGTTTCCCATGCGTTTGAAGAGGCTGAAAGAAATGCATATCAGAAACAATACGGTGAAAATTCCGATAAGCTGTTTGAGCTGATCCACAGCGCAGGTCAGCTTATTGACGGGAATATCGCTGCTGTTCCTGACCTTACAGAAGAATTCGAGTATCAGGATTCAAAGGAGATCGTCGGAGATATGTTCGAGCTTTACCACAGAACCAGCCCGAACTTAATGGGATCTGTAAAGGTTTATTTCGGTCAGAAGTACGCAAGCCAGGATTCAAGATCAGCTAAGAACAGCTACACCCTTAGCCGTACAGGCGGCATAAGCACCGTTATGATGATGCTTGCTGCACAGGGTCACTCTATTGACGAGATCATGGACCCCGAGCAGCTCAAGGAAGAGAAGAGAAAGCTCTTTGACAAGGTTGCACAGCACATGAAGGGCGGCAGCAAGGAGGATCAGGAGTGGCTTGCAAAGAACCTCTGTGACGGTCTTGATGCTGCAAACAAACTCGTTGACAAGGCAGTAATGGAGATAGACTTCGACAAGGAGAACATTCAGAACAGCAAGCGTTTCTGTCAGCTTATGCATTTTTCGGGCTGTGCGTTTGATGCATGGCAGGAGACCAAGCACTGCGAGCAGGAGTTCCATGACTATGTATTAAAAGACGGCGGAAAAGAGGCTGTTTCTGTTAATGACGTAAGAAATATGTACGATGCAGACCTCGGCCTTTCGCTCAGACTTGCATACAATTACAATGCTCTTTACCATGGCACACTTGGCTTGAAGGATAAAGAAGGAAACATCAGCAGCAGTACAGTCAGCAGATCAATGGGCTATCTCAAAAACATTGAGTACTTTACCGGCCTTATGAACAAAAACAAGGTCGAAAAGAAGGACACACCTCATTCTGAGTGGTACGGTGTTCGTGAAAATGCAGATCTGAAGATTTACGAGGGTGCAAACAATACTGAATTCAGCACCATAAAGTACAAGGTAAGAGGCAGCACTCCCGAGGAGAAGCTTTCATTTGTAAAGGTATCTTTAGACAAGAAGTCTATCAGAAGCATTAAGGCTGAATATGTTGAAAAAGACGGCCTTCCGATGATGAATGTTTCCAATATGCCTACAGCTATGCAGCTTGATGCTGAGATAGATATCGATCTTGCTAAGACACGCTCGAAGAAGCTTGATGCTGTCATCAAGCAGACAACCAAGGCCACCAAGGCAGTATGGCACAGCAGCAGTGAGTTTGATAAGGCTGAGGCTGCGATCAAGGCAGTGCAGAAGGAATACGAGAAGCTTGAAAAGCTCGGCGCTGACGCAGCGGCAGATGAGAGAAGAAAAATACTCAATGCAATTCAGGAGAAGTCCAGAGAGGCTGAGTACAGAATAGACAAGTACTTCAAGCGCAAGGAGAAGCAGGCTAAGAAGGGAGAGGTTTTCGACCAGAAAACTCAGGACCGTATCGACATAATGAAGATCGCAATGGAAGAAATCAAGGCCTGCAAGGACGATGCAGACAAGAAGTCTGTAGCTATTGAGGCTCACGGAGTAAAGAGCGTAGCCGCAGCAAACGCAGCAGCAGCCCTCAGGAAGCTTGAAAGCTATGCCGATCCCACAGGCGAGAGAAAGTTCACTTCCAAGGAGAGGGGTGAGGCTCGTATGTGCCTGTCGATCGTGCTGGCAGCAGATAAGGTAAGATCGAAGAAGAACCCCGATCAGGTGTATGCAGGAAATACTCCCGAGGATAAGTTCAAGCAGGCTGCAACCGATCAGCTTTATGACAATTCATTCAGACTTACTACAGGAAATCTGACAAGCAAGCAGGTAAGCATATATCTGAGAAAACGCAAGGAACTCAAGAAGGCTCTTGACTTCAATCGTTCGCTGGCAGAGATGACCGATGTTAAGGCTCCAGAGCGCAAGGCTGACCCGACAGTAATACTTAAAAACAAGCCTGTCAAGAAGACTAACGCTATTAAGAAGTAATAAGGCAACACCGCACGACCCGCGGCTAACGCTATTAAGAAGTAATAAGAAAAGTCCACGTCATAATCGGCGTGGACCTTTTTGTTACTTATTTGCTGCAAGGAAGCTCTCGGTATCCATTGGATAGGTCTTGAGGTCGGGCAGCTCGTCAAGCGTGAGGACACGCTCGCTTGTGTAGACCTTCTTCCACTGCTCTATGTCGGTGTACTGGTCGGAAAGCTGCTTGTCCTTAATGCAGAACTCACCGTTCCAGGTGGAGAAGAACGCCCATCTTGAACCGTCATTGAATGCGGTATCGGGGTCGAAGATCGTGCCGTTCTCGCTCATTGCTATGATTTTGTTCGTTGAGGTTGAACTCTTCATCAGATCATAGTAATTTTTCTGAGATGAATAGTCATGCTCCGAAGGATAGCAGTCATAGCTGATGATGTCTACATATTCATCACCCGGGTACCAGCTTGGGTTCTGTGCGTTCCATACCCAGATGAGGTTGTTAAGACCGTGCTCGTTTGTGAACTTGTCATACATGAGCTTCCAGAGCTGAACATAAGCGTCTTTTCCGCCTGAGCCCCACCAGAACCACTGGTTGCCCGGCCAGTTCGGGTCGCCTGCTGCCTCGTGGAGAGGTCTCCACAGTATCGGAGCGTTAGCGTCTGTAGTTGCCTTGAGCTGTTCTGCCATGTGGTCTATGTC